>JBCBHL010000011.1:0-44728 GCA_038525605.1 Bacteroidota bacterium | reverse complement strand
ATAAGTAGTGATAAATTAACTTAAGAGCATTGAGGCCCGCCGTGGCTACCATTGTCCTGCGTACCACCGTAGACGTTGTAAAAAGGTGCCGTGTCATCCACAGCAACTTTATAGTACTGCACAACAGGCAGGTTAGAGATGTACTTCCACGTTTTGGTCAAGTCGAAAGACTCATACAATCCACCATCAGTTCCAAACAAAAGGTAATTAGGATCCGATTTTTTGAATGCCATCGCATGAGAATCCACATGTTTCTTATTCTCATTCATCGGTTTGAAAGTCTTGCCATGATCGTCCGAGATCACCACATAGTTGTTCATGAGATACAATCTTCCCTCCTGATGGGGAGAAGCGTATAACTCCTGATAGTAGTGAGGACCAGTTCCGCCCGATACCTGATCAGACATTTTCGTCCAGGTTGTCCCCTGATTGGAAGTCATGTAAATCCCACCTTTCAGTCTGATCTCTTCGATAGCAGCATATACCTGATCCGGGTTGAATGGCGAAATCGCCAGACCGATTTTACCCATGTTCGTAGCAGGAAGTCCGGCACTTAGTTTCGTCCACGTTTCACCACCGTCGGTACTTTTATGAATGCCTGAACCGGGCCCACCACCCATGAGGGCAGCAACAGTTCTGTGTCTTTGCCAGGTTGCGGCATAGAGTACATCAGGATTTCTCGGATCGATGACCAGGTCAGTAGCGCCTACCCATTCACTGTCGCCAAGTGTCTTTTTCCAGGTGTCACCACCGTCAGTGGATTTGTAGAGGCCTCTTTCTCCCCCTTTGCTCCAGAGAGGACCTTGAGCTGCCACCCAGATGACATCCGGGTTGGTGGGGTGTACAATGATTTTGGAAAGGTGTTCCGAAGCTTTCAGACCTTTGTTTTTCCAGGTCTTGCCACCATCGTAACTCACATAAATGCCGTCACCGAAACCAACATGTCGGCCGCCGACGTTTTCGCCGGTTCCCACCCAGATTGTCTCGGAGTTATTGGGATCGATGGTTACACAACCGATGGAGTAGCTGGTTTGACTATCAAATATTGGAGTCCAGGTAGTACCGGAGTTCACTGTTTTCCAAACGCCTCCTGAACCGACAGCTACGTACCAGACATTCTCATTGTCGGGATGAATGGCGATATCAGCCACCCGGCCGGAGGTCAGTGCAGGTCCTATGCTCCTGAATTGGAGTCCGGCAAAAGTCTTTGAATCAATTTCCTGCGCCGTTGAACCCAGCGCTACCAAACAAAAAGTAAGGATAAGAGATAAAATGCGAGTCATAATTAATTTTAGTTAAGGTTGGTCTAATGTAGAAAGAACGGTGTAAATGTCAAAAGGAATTGTGATGGGTGAGGGGGTTTGCTCAATTTAGGTAGGTAGTTTCTTGGTGATTTAGAATGTATTATCGGTAAGTCTTATGGTCAATAATAAAATTATGAATGCATAATTATGAATTGTATTTCTCTTTGTTAAAGTCCTGCATCCAGAATTGGGTTATCGGGCTTTTAATACTCGTCGGCCTTTCGGACTATACGCTCCAGTCTACGAGCCCCCGCCTCAAACATGCCATTCAATCACGAGGGTAGGTGGACACCCACTTTTAGTTGGCCACACAAATTACATTGACACTTAGAATGAGCATTTTTCCCCCAAAAAAGCACTAAAAATACCCAAAAGTGGGTATTGTGGATGGCACTCCGATGAACTTTCTTTAATAAGTGTTTTTATAAAGAGATTCATCAAGCAATAAGTGTAGAATTAGTCGAATAATTATACGTTTATTGTACGATTGTGCAGGACGAAAACATAGACAAGTTTCTCTGTGAAGTAAAAACGTTGGCAGGTAGCTATTATATGGTTATTTTTAATTGAACAACGCCTGAGATGAATCTGGATAGCAGACAATATGAAATTTTAATTAGTTTTTGGTCAAACCAACAGACTCGTTGAAAGGTAAATAAGTGGACAAAATGTCCAGATTCTTAATGTTAGGAGACATACTATGTTAACGTAGAGTAAACTACTTTCCATGAATGGAAATCAAGAGATACTTAGTAAGGTTCTAATCCAATTTGCAGCCTTGCAAATCATTTTATCATTTGCGTGGTACTTTGCATTCAAGCTGCTTGGCAAACTAAACCGAAAATTTGCTTTAGTCTTCTTTTATTCAAACTTGAGTTTGTACCTTCTAATAAACTTGAAGATGATCATAGATTTGTTTAATCAGCCTGACTTGAGAATTGGAGGGATCACATTCGCTTTTGAAATGATAACACTGATTTACTCATTTTCACATGTAGCGTTACTTTTCATAATAATAGGTTTGATAAGAGCAGTAAAAAAGTTCACCAGCATGGAGAAACGACCTCCTAACAAACTAAGCGGCATTTGCCAAAGGACATCCCATTGAGATCTCTGCCATCCACCCACTCCACCGTGCCTTTAGAAACTTCTCTATTCAAATGAAACTTCGGTGTAGTCTCTATTGACTTTCTTTACGCAGATTTTCATAGCAGCTTTTGCAGACTTGGCTCAGTTCCGTTATTTTTAGTGATTTCTGGCTAGGTAAAGGCAAACGCCGCTTAGCTAGACGTTAAGTATCATAACTTCTATGAGAGAAACTTTACCCTCAAAATCTGTAATATTTCTACATTGGAAAGATTGGCTCGACCAAAATGGACTCGACTGGGGTGAACCGTCTTGCTGGGCATGCGAATACGGGTTTAACGGAAAGTATGATGTGAATAATCATAAGGCGAGCATCGAAGATATCTGTAAAGCTTGGAACAAATCTCCTTTGCAAAGATGTCATATAATTCCGAAATCGCTCGGAGGATCAAATGAACCAGCAAATCTATTCCTTATGTGTTCAGAATGCCATGACCTAGCTCCAAACACGACATTCCCCGATTTATTCATGAGGTGGGTTAGCAAACAAAACTACTTTGTTAGAAGAGCAAAAGAAGTTCAGGAGTTAATGGAAACTTTTGACTTCAAAGTAACTCATGAGGAAGCAGCAGAATTTCATCAGACATTAGTTTCTAAAGACTATTTGAAGTGGTTTATGGAGAATTCTGGATTGCATTGGAACCAAAGAGGACTAGGAAATAAAGTAACAACGTCAACACATGTTGGATTGTATTGTAAATATCTGGAAATGAAGAAAGGTAAAAACGACACTTAACATTCGCTAAGCGGCATTTGCAAAGTACATCTCACTGACTTCTCTGCTATTCACCCACTCCACTGTGCCATTAGAAATTTCATCTCTTAACTAGAACAACAGAATAATCTCAATTGACTTTCTAAACGCAGATTTTCATAGCAGCTTTTGTAGGTATGGCACAGTTCCGTTATTTTTATTACTTTATGGCAAGTGGTGGGCAAACGCCCATTAGCTAAACGTTAGGAGCAATTACGGCTCAATTAAAATCTTATGAAGGAACCAAAAGTTATAAATTATTTTGAAAATGAGTGGGAGTTCGTATACCCAGAAGGAGTGGAAAATGAAAACGTTCAAAATGAATACTGGAATGCCGTTGAACTTTTGGATTATGATGATGCCTCGGCTGAAAAAACCTTCAAACGTTTAATCAAAAAATTTCCCTACTTTATCGATGCATACAATCATTTAAGTATTGCGTTTGAGAATCAAGGTAAGAAATTCGAAAGCTATCTAACGGCAGAAAAATCACACGGGATAGCAAAAAGCTTTTTGCCTAAGGAATTCAAGATAGGAAAAGACAAACTTACATGGAGTCATCTAAGCAATCGTCCCTTTTTACGGTCTTATCAAATTTATGGATTAGAATGCCAAGCGAATAAAAATTACTCAAAGGCGATTGAATTGTATAAATCCATATTGAGTTTCAATGAGGGGGATAATCAAGGAGCAAGGTATTTATACTTAGAATGCCTCTTTTTGTCCAAAAAGTATGACGAAGCGAAAAATCTACTGGAGAGTTATTCAGAAGATTGGTCAATAGAGTTTTTATATGGCAAGGTTGCACTTGATGTTCTAAGCAATAATCTTAAGATCGCAGAAGAAAGTCTTTCTAAGGCTAATCAGGTTAATTCTCATTTGTCACTAGAACTAAAAAAAGAAAAATTTTTAAAACCACCACCATTTAGAATTTCCGGTGAACCGTTTTTAGATGTTGGATCTCCAGTTGGAACGATTCAAGAAGCATACGACTATTGGAATAGAAATAAACAATTATATCGCTTGAAGAAAATTAAAGAATTCTATCTAAATCTCTAGTCAAAACTTCAGCAAGTTGAACAATGAAATTTCTAAAGCCGTAGATACTTCGAATAACGAATAAAGAGTAGGATTTACCTTCCCATTCTCCAACTTCTCAATTGCCTGACGATCCTTGTTGCACGCTCTCGCAAGATCAGATTGACTCCAACCCTTTTGAGTTCGTAATTCAATTATTCTTTTACCAATCTTCGATTTAAGCTCATCTTTAGTCACAAAACAAATGTCAACGAATAATACGACATTTATGTCATATAAAAGTTTGACAAATCAATTTCAGTTCTTATGTTTGTCGTATAACTAATTGACAAAATGGGAGAATTTAGAAAAATTAAAGTTCACACAAAACATCAGAATAGAACATGGAAGAATGTCGCCGTGCCTGAAATTCGCTTGGAAGGTAAATGGCTTGCTGAACTTGGTTTTGTAGCAGGTGAACATGTTCAGATTGAACAGTTCAATAACAAATTGATTATCACCCCTGCTAAGGAAAAATCTTGGTCTGGAAATGTTTAACTTTGATTTATGGCAATAAATGAAATTGATAAACCTATTTATAATGAATGGGTAAATGAAATAAAAGACAAGATCCTATCTGCCCAACAGAAGGCTGCTATTTCTGTCAATCGTGAATTGCTAAAACTATATTGGGAAATTGGCAAGTCTATATCTTCAAAAATAAATGATTCAAAATGGGGTTCATGTGATGTAGAAAAATTAGCGAAAGATCTAAAAAGAGAATTTCCTAATCAAAAGGGTTTTTCAAGGTCCAATATTTTTTCCATGAAAAAGTGGTATGAGTTTTACGCTGCCTCTAACCTACCAATTGAAAAAGTCCAACAGCTTGTTGGACAAATCCCCTGGGGTCATAATGTTGCCATTATTTCTAAATCCAATTCGCAAGAAGAAGCCATTTATTATTGTAGTAAAACCTTAGAGAATAACTGGTCACGTTCCGTATTGATGCATCAAATAGAATCAGATTTGTACAGCAGACAAGGAAAAGCGATTACAAATTTCAATAATACCTTGCCAACAAATCAATCTGAACTAGCAAATGAAACCTTAAAAGACCCTTATAAATTTGACTTTCTGAACTTGCAGGAAAAAGCCCTTGAAAAAGACATTGAACAGCAGTTGGTTCAACACATCACATCATTCCTACTTGAATTAGGGGCAGGATTCTCTTTTGTTGGCAGACAATACCCTCTGAAAATTGGCGACAAAGATTTTTACATTGATTTGTTGTTTTACCACATAAAATTAAAGTGTTATGTAGTAATCGAACTAAAGGCGATTGAATTTAGGGCAGAGTTTGCTGGCAAATTGAATTTGTATTTATCTGCTGTAGATGAATCTCTGAAGACCGAGACTGACAATCCAACCATTGGACTTCTACTTTGTAAAACGAAATCAGACATCATAGCTGAATATGCTTTAAGGGGAATGTCCCAACCAATTGGTGTTGCTGAATATGAACTCAGTAAAGCAGTCCCGGAGAACCTGAAACCTAACCTCCCAACTATTGAGGAAATAGAGAAAGAATTATCTGGAAAAAGTAATGATAGTGGTAAAAAAAGCTCCTAACAAATGCTGAAACGCCATAAGCTTACGAGGTATTTGCAAAAGCCTGTGCAATCCGCTAGATTGAGTAGAGTTTAATCAAGGTCCAGCTTACGGCGTTTAGCTAGGCGTTACATTCCATCGGTGGTCACTCACAAAACCCTCAAATTATAAACTCAAAATCTATGTCTTTGGGCAAGAAATTGTGATTCGACATCCATTGGACAGTTTTTGAAATTTCATTTGGGTCGGCAATTGAAAATTGAGAATCATATTTAGGAACTTCTAACTTTTCCAAAACAGACTCAAATGGTATCTCAGACACATCAGATATCTCAGCAAATTCAATTGCTGCTATTTCCTCTAAAACTGTGCGGACATCATTAGGTGATTGGTTAATATATGAAACAGCATCATTTAGTGCTGAGATATACTTTCCAACTTTTTCTGAATTCATATGACGAGAGGTAACTAACGCACCACCCGTTGGCATTGTATGAATACTTCTAAACCCAAGAAGTTCAGCAATTGTACAAGAAGGTCCCACAAGTGTAGCAGCTTCAACATTACCATTGATGAGTGCACTTAGCCTTTTGCCAACTGCTCCTACGTGAACGAGACGGTTTGTAGGATTAGTGAAAAACTCTTCAATTGCCTCAAGGGTTATATAATGTGAGCCAGATAAATTTTTAATCGCGATTTTGGAACTGGATAGGTCTTGAAGCATTTTAGCTTGACTTTCTTTTGCTACAAAGATTTTGTAAGGAGTGTTCATTGCAATTCCTCTTTTAATAGCAACCTTTCCGATCCTAGAATCATGAACCCTTTGAATAGTTCCCCAAGTGCATGCCGAATAGATTCCAACTTCACCTGACAAAAAACCTTTTAAATTATCCCTTTCGAATAAATCAGGATTTTCAGTCGAGGTGGGGTCAAACTTAACCAGCTCGACATTTAATTTATGATTTTCGAAGAAACCAAAATCAAAAGCGATTCTCTCAGGCAAATACCAAACATGATCGGTATAATATATTTTAGTAAGCTCCATAATATTTCAAATTATTTGATCAATTTCACTATTTCATTAACGAGATAATCAACAGGCTCGTTATCCGGAATATGCTCAAACCTTACTTTTGACTTATTTAATTCTTCTTCCATTAGATTTTGCACCTTACGCTGAAAATCTTCACCTTCCGGTCGCAAATCATCCTTTGTGATCATTTGACTATATAGGGTAGATGTAAAAAAAACCTTTGAATAAGTTTGAGTATAGGCAACTGAAAAGTCCCTAATCAAATTCCTATAGTTTCCGTGGTTTGCTGATTCTCCATTATCAGGTTTAGGACAAAATACATCGGTGTAGACCTGTATATCTAACATACTTCTATCACATAAGACAACTTGAGAGTTAATGCATGCACTCATTTCCTCGTTTAATCGAGCTCCCAAAAGTTGTAATTGTGCCTCAATAGTATTTAAGCCGCGAATAACATATGGAGATTTTCTAGCTACTTCATATGCAATAGAACAATTGATTCCGCGCTTTTTTAGTCTGGATGCTATCTCCAGTATTAAGGTGGTTTTACCTGACCCATGGGCTCCCATGAATGCAACCCTTGGAGTTTCTGATAAATTCATACGCGCAATTATTTTGATCCAAAAAAGTTTTAACGGTCATTAAAGATAAAAACGAAATGTAACAAATGCTAAACACCATAAGCTATCTTAACTGTTACAAAAGCCTGGACAATGCGCTAATTTGGGTATCTTTATAAAAGGTTCAGCTTACGGCGTTTAGCTGGACGTTGGCAGTAATTGTGCAAGCTGATCACATAGAATCTGCTAAACCTCACTTAGAAGTATTCTTTCTCTTGATTCTATATATCTTGAGGTTTCAATAAAAAACTAGTTACGAAATGTTCTTTAAATTTTATAATATTCCTGATTTTGATATTGCAAACAAAATAATTGGACAAAATCCAACTATTAAATTTGCTTCTGCTTTTAATTTAAATGATCCGTATGAATTGAAGTTTAACTTAAAAATAGATCCTGAATCACCTAAACAAAGAGATGATTTTTTTAAGTACAATCCTGAAAAGACTGAAAAGGATTTTTTAGAGTGGAAGAAGAGGATAACCCCCAATTTTATTTGGTATACCGAGCAAGAGCAAAGAAATGGTTTAGCACAAACAATAACACTAAGCTCATTCACATATTCAAATAAAAATAATCTAATGTGGTCTCATTACACTAATAATCATACAGGGATATGTGTTGAATATTCAAAGGAGATGATTGAATTCCTAACACGACATGAGAATTTTTTTGCAAGCGATAATGTTGCATATTCTAAAAATCCTCCAGTTGTTGACAATACAGAAGACATCTCGATAAAAATCAAAAAAATGATGTTCAATAAACAATTAGAATGGAAATATGAAAATGAGTTTAGAATTGTCTTAAGAAGTGATGAGAATACTGATTTTATTCCAATTGACAGAAATTTTATTAAGAGAGTTTATATAGGATCAAAGTGTAATTTATCTACTGAAATAGTCGAATTATGTAAAAAACTACAAACACCTGTTTCATATGCAATAACAATTGGTGATAGTTATGATGTGAAGTTTTCTGAATACAAGGAAAATTCATCGACAATGAGAGCTTTTTGGGGGTAAAATTGGATATATGAATGAAAGGGAAATAAACTTGAAGAGTATCTCGAATGAATTTGCCAAATGGGAAGTCAAGATTACGAATTTAAATTCACTTAACTTTTACGATGCTAATATCATATCTGAGAGTACATTATGTGTTCTATTAAATGCAATTTTTGATTATAAATTGATAAATGCTAATAGTAAAACTAAAAATCATGCAGCTATCGATTTATGTGATGATACCAACAGGATATCTTATCAGATTACATCTACTAAGTCAAGTCAAAAAATTCAGAAGAGCTTAGATACTTTTTTTGAAAAGGGTATGCATAAATTATATGATGAACTTTTCGTCTTAATTCTTGGTAAAAAACAAAAGAAATATCCGCTATTTAAATGTCAACATAAGTTTTTGTTCGAGTCACACCGACATATTTTAGATTTCAGAGATCTGCTTTATTTAATCAGTTTCCTACCTAGTTCCAAGATCAAAAAAATCAATAAGATATTGCTGAATGAGAATTCAGAGCAAAAGACCAGTACAATTAAAAATAAGTCCAGTAGAGTCAGGCGAAATCTTACCTTAAAGAGGAAAATGAAGAAAGAACTCCTATTAAACCTCGATCAAAAATATTGGAGAAGGGCAATGTTTGAACCTTACAGAAGGTTTAGATATCATAATATTATTGTTCGTTCAGTTGAAAATGACACTTTCCCTGACGACCCAAGATCTCTTGGAAAAATAAGTAATTGGTTTAAAGGAGAGTTTTGGGATTTTTATGACCGTGGTTTAGAGTTGATAAGTATGGGGGGCGATGCAATTTTCGATAAAAATGGTAATTGGGATATTCTAAATTGGGAAGATGATTTAAGAAGATTAAATAAAGAATACAAAGTGATTTCATATGCAAATTTTTTAAGAATTCCATATGATTTCATAGTTGAATTAGATATGGAAACAGACCCATATTATGCGTTACCGGCACTTTATGTTGAATATGCTAAAGATGGAATGCCTTATGAGGAAATTTTATATGGAGTTGCTGGTAATTTTGAAGAAGAAAGGTTTACAAATTACTTTGACAATAAAATGAGGAGAAAATTAGTATAACTACTGCCGACAAATGCTTGAATGAATGGGGTTTCATCGGTCAGGATATTTTGGTGGGGATTGGAAAGTCCGCCATAAGTTTTAAATTTGATAAAAGGCGTGGCTATGGGCGAAACGAAAGGTTAATGCTTTCTAATCCACACTCACCATAGCTGGACGTTATATGCCATCTTCAAAGTAGAAAAATACCAACAAATGGGTATTGTTATTAAAGTAAATATTATATCAATTTAATTCAACGATTACCTGATAGGTCAAGAATTGTATTATAAGCGAATAGCAAATATTTTATTGTAATAAACTATCAGTTGATCATAAAAGCCTAATACTATATTAGTGCAATTATATTTAAATTAATTACGAGGTAATGGCAAGGAAATATATCGAATTCAGATTTGAAGGCTATACAGTACTACTAGAAGAAGGAAAAAGAAAACCTAAAACCCCAAACTACGAAAAAGAAGAACTTGAATCAGAATTCATTGATAAATTAAACCAAGATCGACTAGAAATAGCTAGTAAAATTGAAAGAGAAATTAGAGAAGAACTTTATAAGACGTTTCAGAACCCCTACTTCAAGCTAGGAACTTACTTACCTAGATTTATAGGGCTGAAAAACAGTCTTGTTTCAGTTGAAGTTCACTTTTCTTCAGGAAGTGTAGAAATGTTGGCCATTGTCTCTGTGTTAGATTGGATGTCCCGGATCAGTGGAAGTATTGCTCTCTTAGATATGATTCAAAGGATCATAAAGAGGATAATTGAGAGAAGAGTAAATGATCAATTACGCCGTAAAAGCTGGGGACCTCCTTACGGAGGAATTGAAATTGAATTAGTTCAAAATGTTGAGAACCTTGCAGAGGATAAAAAAAAGATCAAGCTAAAAGGAGAGAATTCAACCCAATTTTCTCTACTAAAACGATACTAATAGCAATAACTTTAATTAATCTAATCTTTGTTTTCGGAGGTAACATCCTGAATTATGTTAATGTCAACTCCATAGTCGATGAATATGAAAAGGCCCAAGAAAAGGTAGATTTGAGCACAAAGCAATTTAACAATGCAGTTTTTGAGTCCAGACAGTCTCTTTATCGATTAAATTCAACCTTAATTGATAAAGAAAGGAGTTTTGACTCCCTCATCGCTGAGAGAAAAAGTATTATAATGGAAACGATGAATAGTACTTTTGCTACTATCAATACTAGAAAGATGGAAGTCGAAGCTTCCTTGACAAAGAATGGCTCTTCTATTTCAAAAATTGGAAGATCAATCAGAGAATTAGACTCGCTGGTATCACAAGTTGTATTAACAGCAGAATCTAAATCCTTTGCTACAAAACAAAGAATTGATGACTTAAATGGGCAAATCAATTCACTAGTTTCCAAAGTGAATAAGGAAAATGAACTAATCGAAGAATTGTTGCAATCTAAGAAGAAGTTTTCGATCAAACATGTATGGTATCGTTCAGATGTAATACTTCAATTGCTTTACGTGGGAATCCCATGTCTATTAGTCTTATTGTTCCTTGTAATTTTATTAATTTCAAATAAAAGGATAGCAAGGACATACCTTAAAAAATCTGAAAAGTAAAGTTAAACAAAAATTACAATACTAAACTATAAATTTATGCAACAAGAGTATACGTCAATAAATCCAAAGAATACAAATAGATTTTTTGAACCAGAAATAATTGATTCCATTTTTGATCGAGTAATGGAGGTTGTAAGTCAAAATATTCTAACTATGCCTGATACATGTGTAGGCTGTATGTGTTTTGAAGACATTCCTATTAAAAATGAAGAACCATACAATGTTTATGTCGAATACACTAGCGAACTATATGGATCAAAAAATCAACGTCCTATTCCGGTAAAAGTTAACCCCTATGATGTGAGAATTTTCAAAGGGATGCCAAAATCCATATTAAGTAGGAAGTAAAGAAAATGATTTCAGATTATGAGAGCTTAAATTAAAGTTGTTAGATATTCATAAGATTAATCAAACCCCTCACTAAAAAATTCAGTCATTGTCATATCAAAAGCTTTAACAATTTTCACTAAGCTGCTATATCTTAAATCCTCTCCTTTTTCATAACGACCATATTGCGCTCTCGGGATTTTATGTTCGTAGGCAAAGTTCTCGTAATTGGAATAGCCCCTCTGAATTCGCAGTGATCGAATTCTTTCTGCCAACTTATTTAGCTCAATCGCTTTTAGTTCATCTTTATCAATAGCCATCGAACAAATAAAGATTGTTTGATATTTTTATGTTACTACTTATAAATAGTAATTAATAAGTGGTATATTTGATATTATGACCTTAAAAGAACTCAACCCAATCAACCTTACAGCCAAGTCCATCGATGCGCTGGATGACTTTTCAGGCGCAGTAGATTTCTCAAAATTTAATAGAAACCTCAGAAATCTACTGCTCCAACACTTTATCAATGAAAAGGAAGACTCTAACCCTGGCTTTTGTGATCTTGCGGAAGACATGCAATACTTTTTCAACTTCCTGGATACTCTGGAAGATGAGAAGAAGGTTTTGAGAAATGGTGAAACGTACTAAGTCTATGCGTTGCAGTAAAAATAAATTCTCAACCTTCAATTCCTAACTCGCTCTATCCAAAACTACTCTAATCCAATAAATGAGCTTATCTTTGATAGTATCATATGATACTATCACAATGAAACCACCCTATGATATTACACCATTGATTTTACAATCAATCACTTCAATTTCTGAAAAGCTTGGAGCAATAAATGCTCAGTTTTTAGACAAACCGTCTCCTACTCTTAGAAAACAGAATAAAATAAAGACGATCCATTCTTCACTAAGCATAGAAGGAAATACCCTCACGGAAGAACAAATCACAGCTCTGATAGATAATAAGCGAGTCCTTGGGCCTCAAAAAGATATCAAAGAAGTGATAAATGCATTAGAAATTTACGACAACTTGAGGCTGTACGATCCAGCAGAAGAACAGTCGTTTTTGAAAGCGCATCAAATTCTATTAAATGGGCTGATAGATTACCCTGGGCAATACAGAACCAAAGGAGTAGGGATTGTCAAAGGATCTAAAGTTGAACACCTGGCACCTCCTGCTGAAAACGTCAGGTTCCTGATGAACGACTTGTTTGGTTATCTCATGTCTGATGAAATCGAACTTATTAAAAGCTGTGTATTTCATTAGCGATAAATCAGGGAAATCAACAATATTTATAGAATACATGCTCCAAATTATTGATGGGGCACTTAGTGAACTGTTGGGCCTCAACAGCAAATCATTTACTCAAGACGAAAGAATAGCCTATTTCCTGGAAAAAAACGATCAGGAATTCTCTCGCAAAGATTATATGGACACATTCAAAGAAATATCAAGTGCAACTGCCAGCAGAGATCTAAAAAAAGCGATAGATAATGGCCTGTTGATAAAGACGGGAGAAAAAAACCAAACAAAGTATCAAAAATTTGAGAACGAAAAACCTTAAATTGATAAACTTAGAAAGTCTCTAAATCAATTCTGAAACGTACATAAACATCAACATTAAATATGAAATTAACTTTCGAACTTACATCAAAAGACCTAATAAAATATAGCGATTATCTGGATAAATCGCGTGGCAATAAATTCAAGAAGGTTTTGATATTAGGAATGATTGGAGCTTTTGCAGTTTACTTCTTCTTTACTGAAATTAACAACGGTGTGGATTGGGCTACCTTTGTTCTACTTTTAATAATCGCTGCTGTTTTTTACCCTCTCACAAAGTCCGCTTTCCGACCTGGGCGATCTGCCATGAAAAGAACAATCAAACAAAACCCAAGTTTAATTGGTGAACGCACCATTGAAATTAGTGAAGAACAAATAGTGATAATTAAGCCGGATGTCACATCATATTTGAAATTAAGTTCAATTGAGTCCGTCGAAGAAAGCAGCGAACATTTGTTCCTGTTTAATGATGGCACGTCTGCAATTATCATCCCAAAAAGAGTATTAAACAATTCAGCTACCATCACCACCCTCAGAAATTTGATTAAAAAGTCTTCTGACAAAGCAGCTCATTAACCGGTTACAACTTCAATTGCGAAACCACCCTAACAAAACAGCAGTAAATCACACTATCTGCCTTCTTATTTATCATTTCATCAATCTGTTTTGTAAATTCACAGTATAATAGAAAATTGTACCCTATTATTACAAAAACATCAGCAACCGTAAAACACCAATCAATGAAACATTCGAATATTTTCATCATCATATTTGCATGCTTCCTGGCTGCCTGCAGTGCCATCACAGGCGAGGAAATTGCCAGAATCAACATCGACCAAATCAGCACAGAAGAAAACCTCGACTGGAAATCCATAGAGCTGGATTTAAACGCTGGTGATAAAATCCACCTCTGGAGCGAAATGGACATGAAATATGAAGGGGATCTCGCGCTTAGGTATCAGCTGCAAGTGATCAAAGATGCTGATACACTGGGTTACCTTGAATTCGACCCGATGGATAAGAACATTACGATCGGCGAAATAAAAACTTCTTTTGGAAATCAAACGAACTGGAAATTCTCCGGGCGGTCCGATATATGGAATGTCAAAGACAGCGGACATTACAATCTCAGAGCGATCCTGGTTTCTAATGGCAATGAATCGCTGGAATTGAAAAAGTCTGATATTGTATTGAAAAAGTAAGAGCTGTTAAGGTCTCAGTTTTTTACAAATGAAGGCTTTAAAAATTGACCACTAAAAGACCAAAACAAATCCGGATTAGACAGTGCGCAATAATGATAATAATCAGGCTTTTCGCATCCAATCCGGACTGATACTCGTACTGGCTTTCTTAAAAGAAGTTATCGCGACAGATTTATGATGCATATTTTCAATTGAAGTATTAGTTGAAATTTTGAAAAAAATTCATCATTATGAATTCATAATTTCTTAAAATGATGAAGTTTGACAGTTACAACATCGAAAACTTATCCATACAAAACTTAACGTGACAATGTCTAAAGCCCTACATATATTTTTCTTCCCCCTTTGAGGTTGAAGCCTCCGGGAGGTCTACCCTTCATTCTTCTAATCTTATTGCCTTCATTTCTCACGTAGTTCACATTATTGATAATCCCAAACATGCCCACGTGACGGATAGTTTTGGCTGTGCCGTGATAGTAATCCGCAATTACCAACGTGAGGGAGCCATCATCATTAGCAACATTTCTTACCAATTCGCCCTGTACTGAGCCAAGCAGGTTAAATGTTTGTCTTAGCAACTCAAGCGCAATTCCCACGATAGCAAGGATCTGGTGAATGTCAAAATCGTTCTGGGAGGCCGTAAATCCGAATCCTTCTTCCGCTGGCCCTTCGTCATTTGCCAACGTAACATATTTAATGTACTCCTGAATTTGAGGCTCTGCCATGAGTGCTTCCAGCTCTTCCATCGTAATCTCCGCTTCTTCGGAGGCTTCCATGATGCCAGGACCGGGATCGATAAAGTGACTTTTTGGAAGCTTTGCGAATTTATCCAGCACGTCATTCATGTTTTTGAAAAACTTCGCGGCATTGTCCATCATTTTCCGGTTTTTATCAATCCGTTTGTCCACATACTTTTTGGGTAAGTGCTCAATGTATGCCCATTGGTTCACCCGTTCACTGTGACGGTGAGTTCGATTGAGCCAGCCGGCATCAATGTAGCCGTGACCGAGAATAACACCGTCGTCCGTGACTGTTTTATAAACGGCATTGTGAAGGGGAATGAGTCGTTTTACTAGTTGTAGTGACATAAAAATTTTTGTTTTAAAGTTTGTTAATTGATTTATATGGGTGTTGTGTGAAATTCAGTCAAAGCATCAGGCAGTCTGTCC
Organism: Bacteroidota bacterium; assembly: GCA_038525605.1. Lineage (GTDB taxonomy): Bacteria > Bacteroidota > Bacteroidia > Cytophagales > Cyclobacteriaceae > JANSWY01. Next base: position 29,267 of record JBCBHL010000011.1, on the reverse strand, counting down.
GGTCTGATAGCTATAAATACCTCGAATTACCTTCTGCGGCAATTTCTTTTCCTTGTCTTTCTCTGTATCTAATTGATCTGCCGACACGCGTGAATTAGATCTATCCTTGATTGATTTATGACAAAGCTAGTCGTCAGACCCAACTGGGAATTCACTATTTTTAGTGATTTTATGTCACGAATTCAGGGAAATAGACCGTTTTTAGGGTGAAGCCAAAATCTAACCGTTGAGATCTTTCTAAGCGAGCTGAAAACATAGGTGTCTATTAAAAACCAGTGCCCTTTATGAAAGTACAGAAAAGCTATTCGGAATTAGTTGAATGAGCTGTTTACACTTTAGCCCGGTTTGTAAATTTTAGAAATCAAATATCTGATAACGATGTGGAAATCCATCAATACATAGGTTATTCTTGTTTACTCTTTTTAGCCCTCATGCCGGGCTGGCACTTACCGGACGGATCGTTTTTTGTTTTGACGTGCGGAAATTGGAGAAGGATTGAAGTTTTTACAATTGATAGCATCTCAGTTTCTATTGATCATTGCAGAAAACTTTCCGACCAGACAGTAAAGGCAGGTCTTTCGGTTCCGTTTTCATCCAACAGACCAGTATCTCTCCAGATTTGACCCACGTCCTTCAATTCATCGGGAAATGTTTCCCATAGAGCGTCATAGTCGCGGTGTGCCCACCAGATAATGAATTCATATGCCTGGTTATTGGCATTTTCTATCAACACTTCCAGGTAATCGGTCTGTGACGCTGCACTGCCATCAATAGAGACGTTCAGATTAGGAATCTCCAGGTTTTGCGCTAACTGTGCTGTTTCGACGAACGCGACTTTTTTGGTGGCATTGGTATGTAGGAAATCTAAGGCAGTTTGAATATCAGATTTTGATCTTAAGTTTTTGAAAAACGGGTAAAAGCTGATCGCTACAAAATCATTTTGATTGACATGTCCCATTATTTCATCAATGTACAATTGTGGATTGGCAACATCAGGTTGATACAAATTATGTAAGGTCACAGATTCCGAAATTTTCAACTCAGGATACAGTGCTTTAATTCTTGATTTCACATCAGCAATCAGGTTTTTATAGCCCTCCCATTTTTCCGGTGACTTCAGTCGAAGCTCATTCACCTCCATCGCAATGACCAAGTATTCGGGGTTTATTTCTCCTACTAAAAAATTGATGTGTTTGAAATAGGCATTTCTGATCGACTCATCATCAAAGCTGTCATAGTTGGGTACGGTACCGTCAAAATCAGAGGCTAAATCATCACGGTCCAAATTCAAAAGGCTAACTGAAAGCAATCGTTCTTTGCTTAAGATTTTTCTGTCAACCCTTCCTGCAATTTCATTAGTAAATGCAACGGGTAAAGTCTCATCGTTGATCCAGGCGTTCCATGGAATATTACTATCAATGTGCTCAGAATAGATATGTGAATTGTTGGCAATAAAAGAGTAAGTTTCATTGACATTCTCTAAGGTGGGGCCATAACTCCATGTAGTAAACCCCATGTCAAAAACTCTGGAAGAACGTGGTGCAATGTTCGGCTCATCATCAGAACAGCCGTTTAAACAAATCAGAATCAGAAAGGATAGTAGTAGACGCTTCATTGATACAAATTTATAAGAAGAGTCTGATTACGTCTATTTGGTTGCTTATATTAATTTTTAAAAACCCACCACTTGATCGATATTTCAGGCTTCTTTTCGCCAAAGTATATTACATAGCTAGTGGATTAAACTCTCTTTTCATATGAGAGTCAAGGTTAAACCCTGTGACAAGACGCATCTTCCCGCCACAGGATTTCTGACCTTTTCGATTGCATTGACCTTCAGACTATGTGTTCTCCTGCTTACTCGAATACCGAGTTGGCGGCTACTTCCCTGTTTGCTTCCAGGTCGTTTTTTACACTTTCCAGCTTCATTCCGATTGTTTTCAATGCGGTCTTCCCAAGCGGTAATCGCAGCGGCGGCTTTTCCGAGTTGACCAGATCGATGATGGCTTTTGCCGCTTTGTCAGGATCTCCTTCCTGCTTTCCGTCTACATTTTTAAGCATCGTCCTGAAATTACCTGCCGTTTCGGAATAATCATCGATTACCGTGGCAGCTTCCATCAGGCCTTTGCTGGCAAACTTCGTCCGAAACGGACCCGGTTCTACCAGTGAAACCTTAATTCCCAAAGGTTCTGCTTCTTGTTGCAGCGCTTCGCTAAAACCCTCCAGTGCAAACTTACTGGCGTTGTAAATGCCAAAACCAGCAAAAGCTTTAATGCCTCCGTGAGAAGAGAGCTGCACAATATGTCCGCTTTTCTCTCTCCTCATGTATGACAATATTATCTGGGTTAATTTCAATGGGGCAAAGAAGTTAACCTCAAAGACATCTCTCACCTCCTTTACGCTGGCTTCTTCTACAGCGCCGATGAATCCAACTCCGGCATTGTTGACCAATACATCAATTTTTCCATAATTGAGAATTATCTCGGAGAGCTTCGGTTCTATGGTATCGATCTTGCTAAGGTCCAGGTAATATGCTTTGCCTTTGCCCTCATAATCATTATTGAATTGATCTGCCTGAGATTGATTGCGAAAAGTTCCTATCACAAAATCACCGGAAGCCATGACAGCCTGAGCAAGGGCTTTACCCAAACCACTTGATATGCCTGTAATTAACCATATTCTCTGTTTCATTTTTTCTATTTTATTAATGATCGTATGTCGTCTTTTGAAAAGTAACTGATAGCTGCGTAAAGTACTGTTGGCAGCAACCAGATGCCATTTCCAATGAAATCGTGCGCTATGTGAAACATCACAATGTTAAAAATCACCGGAAGAATAACGATCCATCCCACCAACCTGGTTTTGGGTAATACCATCAATATTCCACCACCAATCTCCGCAACAGCTACCACTTTAAACAGATAAGTTGAAAACATAGCTCCCATAAAAGTCTGTGCTACCGGATCTCCCGGAGGATCTACAGCGATAAATCCGAAAAATTTGTTGAGCCCGAAGATCATCATCAAAAGGGCAAATAAGGCAATCGTTATATTTTCAATATTCTTTTTCATGATCAATTACTTTTTGAGCGCTTTAAGAATTTCTGCTGCTTCCACCCTGTTTCTATAGTCACCTCCCACAGCTTTGGCAAAAGAAACAGTAAAGTCCTGCTCAATGATAAATACTGCTGGCACTGGAATTTCTCGCGAATCGTCACTGTAGTGGCTGTCAAAATCAAAACCCAGTTCAGTCATCTTATTGACAGGTATGTCTCCGTTTTTAAACACAGTAACAAATTTCTTAGCCACAATATTGCCATTGTCGCTCAATACCTCAAACTGCAGTTCATTCTTCTGTTGGATGTTTAATGACTCATCGGGTGTTTGTGGAGATATGGCCACTAATTGTGCTCCCAAAGCCTTAATTTCTGGTAGAATCTGCTGATATTGACTGAGTTGCAGGTTACAATAGGGGCACCAGGTCCCTCTGTAAAATGTCATAACCACCTTTCCGTTTTCTAACAGACCGGATAAAGAAACACTCTCACCGGTCGCATTGGAAAGTGAGAAATCAGGGGCTTTTTCTCCCACATTTAACTTAATAATCGACTGATGCGTCTTTTCCAGCTGCTCAGCATCGTTATCGAAGACATTCAAAGCTTCTTCCGGTAAAGCAGCTGTCAGGTTTTTTCTAAGTTCTACCAATCCTTCTGCGTAAGAAGGGTTTTTTACATATACACTCATTTTCGTTTGATTTGATTTACTTGTCAAAATTGACAATACAAATCTGAGGCAGATATCGCTCCTAAAATATGAACTAAGACAAGAAGTACTCTTGAACTAGTTCAAGATCGGGTGGCAAGGCGCTTCCTGATTTTGCTTAAAAACTCCGCAGACATGCCCAGATAGGAGGCCAAGGCATATTGGGGAACCCTTTGTACGATTGCAGGATACATATCCTGAAATTCCAGGTAGCGCTCTTCCGCCGTTTTACCGAGATTTGATAAAATGCGCCTTTGAGAAAAGGCAAAAGACTTCTGCGCTACCAGTCTGAAAAAGCGCTCAAACTTCGGATTTCGTGCACAAAGCTCTTCCGTATCCTGATAGGAGATTTGCTGGATGGTGGAGTCTTCCAGTGCCTCTACATACAAAGAAGCAGGAATCTGATTGATGTAGCTGTTGAAATCACTGATGAACCAGTCGTCGATAGCAAACTGAATGGTATGATCAACACCATCTTTGTTGATCAGATACGACCTGAGAGCGCCTTTCAAAACATATGTTTGATGCGAACACACAAAGCCCGGCTGCACCACAAATTGTCTGCGCCTCACATTTGTCGTTCTAATAATTTGAGTGAACTGCTGTTCATCCTCTTCGTTCAGAGCAACATATCTTTTGATATTTGCTAGTATGTTATTGTAATCCTGCAATGCTTTTAATTATCTGGCAAAAGATAGTCAATCCAGTTGAAACCGAAGGTCAGCAGGATTGCTAAAAAACTAAAAAGTGCCTTTTGCTCATTTGATGATCCGGTTGTCCAGCCAATTATTGTATGTCTGACCTGATTACCTACAACATGTTGCTTACGTGCCGTAGTTCAAACCTAAGATGGATTGAAACGGGCTTTGGAAACAGGCGATATCAATAAAAATACGGAGCTAATCACATAAACTGCCATTTCGGTGAGGTAGGGAATCAAGCCCCAGTTATCCGGATTAAAGTCTATTGTCTCGATTGTACAAAGCAGCGCACCGTTTGAAAATAGCATCACTGTTACCAACGGTAAATGCCTCCACTTTTTTGCATAACCAATCGTAAAAACCAATCCAAATACCGTAAGAAAGAGCCAATGTAAAAACTGCAGAGCTGGTGGATAACCATTTTGCAAGGTGTAAAGCGGAGCAATGCCTGTAAAGTACTCAAAGAATCCGGCTAGTCCCCAGATTAGTAAGATGATAGCTGTCAACAATAGAAAGGTCAAGTAGCCTTGTTGAATGATTTTCATTTTACTACCTGATTAATTTCTGCAACTGTTTTCAAAGACTCATTAAATACCGGGTAGGTATCCATCATTTCCTTCATCAACATTTTACTGACCAAAAAAGCGGTGATACCTTTTACCTCATCCTTTTGGATAAACCTCGTTCTTCCGTCCGCTAAGCTTTCAACCCGATAAATGTGAAAGTCTTTGGAAAAAGGAACTAAAGTGTCTGACCATCCAAATTGAGCTCCTTCTTCAAAACCGACCATCGAATGTTTGATGTTTCGCAGTTTCCCTTTGAAAATATAATCGACCATACTTTTACTCCCATTGGACAATTGCCCATTTATCTTCTGAAGCGTCTTACTCCAACTCGGCATTTGATCAAAATCAGTGAGAACAGACCAAACCTGATCTTTTGGTGCATTAATGATTATTTCGGTGTGAATACTCCAGTGAAAATTGGAATGTTTGGTTATTTGATTTTTCATTTCTTCCCTTTTTTACAAAAGAAAGAAGAGTAATTTTCATTTGAGTTGCCATTTGACAACTTATGAGTTGGTCGCTAAATTTTTTCTGATTCTACTCAAGGAGTGTTTTGTGATACCAAGAAATGAGGCAATGCTTTTAAGGGCTACATTTTGCAAGATCTCAGGATGGTTTCTGGCAAAATTCAGATAACGCGTTGTGGCATCTTCCGAAATAATAAAGCTTTTTTCCATCAACTTAGCAGCATATGCAGCATCAGTGGCCTTTTTGATGATGTTTTCCCATTCGGGAATCTCGGTTTTAAAAATATTGTAAGACGAAAACGTAAAGTAAGTCAGTTCTACCTCTGTTTCGGCGACTATATATTGGGTGGAAAGTGTTTGATTATAAAAGGCCATCGTATCGGTGACAAACCCGGTTTTTGTCACGAAGCAGTGGGTGAACTCATTGCCATTGGCATCATAGAAATAATATCGTAAAATTCCACCCTCAATGAAAGCAGCTCTCCTGCAGCGTTCGCCGGATTTAAGAAAATGAGACCCTTTGGGGAGCACCTCTGTTTTCAGATGAGATTGGAGTAATTGAATAGCATCTTCTGATAGTTTACTGAAGGAATTGAGGTAATTGATTAACTGCATGGATGTTCCATTGTTCTTGTACTAAACTACTGCTGACTAATTACGACACGCGGCACATTCATGATGCTCATTCAAATAATCGATCGATTCCTGGCAAAGTTGTTCAAAAACAGAAATGTCTATATCAGCAAGTTTTTTCATGTAGATACAGGCCTTCCCCATTTTATACTTGCCCAGGCTTTTCAGCAATTCGTCACTTTTTTCAGTTTTGGAATAAATATACAGTGAAAACTGTGCCTTTCTTGGCGAGAAGCCCAGCATAGGAGCATCGCCTTCATGACCACTTTCATATTTGTAATGATAGCTGCCAAACCCGATGATGGTTGGCCCCCACATTTTCGGTTCGAATCCTGACAGGTTGCTCATGATTTTAATCAACTCCAGGCTGTCAGCTTTTCTTTGCTCATTATCGACATAGGAATCGATGAAATCGAATACATCTACTGCTGTTTCAGTTGTTTTATTCTTTGCCATTTTTGTGATATCTATTAGTGCAACATATACGGACCGTCCAATAAAAATACCCGTTTTATCAATTTTGTCAAAGTTCTGATTTTACTAATTGAATTCATCGCAATCGAGAGTACTCAGTTGAACGGATTCGTTTTCCAAATTAAATAGCGCCGGTAGCTATTGGATCTTTCCGAGATAATACCTGATGTCGAGAGGCTTGTTTCCTGTTTTACTACCATACCTTTCAAAAGTTTTCAAAGCGATGGTATGATCATCAATCCACACTGCCTCTAATATTTTCCTGTTGAAACTCCGGCTTTTATAAGCTTGAAAATTGAACCTTCCATTCCGCTTGCAGTAAATTGAAATAAAGAATTCGGTTTCAAAAAAATTCGCCAATTCCTCACTATTCTGACCGTATAGCAAGCTAAATCTTACTAACAAACATTACCAAAAAGCAACAGTAAATTTCATCGGTGTATTTTACAAATATTCGTCACGGCAGTTTAACGTTTCATTAGCTGCGTTTAACTATTTGAGTTTCAGTCTTCCGGTACATTCATTTTGATCAGTTTTTTGCTCAAATCAATTTCAAACTCGCTGACGATCAAACCATTCTCGGCATAATACTTCTTTTCTGCTTCAACATCTATTCTGAAGCTATCGGTGACCGTTAAGTTTCCCCCTTCTTCAAAAGCATCCGGCAGGAAAATGAAGAAGTTTTCCTCGTTATCGAATGCACCAACAATCGTATCTCTGGACAAATTTGTGGAATCAAGGAAGCAAAAGTAATTCTTGGATGACTCTGTGTGGTGCTCGGCAAATCCTACCACTACTTCAGGAGCCTGCTTGCTGTCTTCATATCCGTAAAACCAGCCAATCAGGTTATGAAAAGTAAAAAAGTCCAGTTTATCATCCACCTTGATCAGTTTCCAATCCTTGTTTAATGCTTTGTAGGAGAATTCAAAGTCCTGCAAATAATCATCTCCCGAAACGCCTCCCAGATCTTCTATCATCGCAAACAAGTATTCAAAAGAGGTGTTTTTGATGGCGATATATCTATCATATTCAGAGTCTTTGATTTTACGGAGTATTCCGGTGTAACCAGTCATTTTCCTGACAGATTCCTGTCGCTCCTGTTCTACCCAGTAATCTTTTTTCGCTTGTAGCCTTTTGGATAGGTCGTCTTTCAGGTTATTCCCAGCTAATTTTTCAATGGTTTCTATAGCTGCTTCAGAAACCGCTTGTACATCATCATCAATCAATTTAGTGATATGTGGAATAACCGATACATCACCTTTCTCCCTCAAGGAGACCAATATTTTCTCCCTGGTTTTATACAACACTTTATCAAGCGCGAAGAGCAGCAGATCCGTTTTTCCCTGCTTCATCCATTTATCAATTCTCTTTTCTGTTGGTTTCAGAATACCGGAAGTCACTAATGCCTTTTCCATGATTTGTGGTTTTTAGATTTATCTGCTGAATATAATGAATAAATGGTATTTCCCCCAGGGCAAGCCCCGGACCCTAGTTTCCGATGCAGCGCCTCCGCAGAGTAGCTTCTGCGCTCGCGGAAGCATCGGGGAATAAGACCACAGCTTCTCGTCTGCCGAAGCAGCCGCGAAGGTAGATTTAACTCAGCTTTTCAAGCAATCTTACGTTGAAATCGGGTTCTGATCGTTTTCTGCTCCTTTGTGGCGATAGGTGCCTGCTAATACGCAAATTGATCAAAAGAACCCATACCGTAATAGTGACCTGACGTACATTAGTTGAATTTCATTCCAGCGCTTGTATCAGCTTACTTAAAATGGCATAGGCTCTTGTGTGGAAACCAATTGCCATATGCAACTGCTGTTATAGCGACTACCATATCTTTTCCCGGATTACCACCAGGTGGTTGCCACCGTTCCCGGACGCCCAGAGGTAACTGACTGGAGAAACACCGAAAGTGCGAGTCGATCTAGACCATAGCATGTCGTATCCATCTGCGAGAGGGTTGTAGGTTCCAATGGCATCTGAGTTTTCATTGAGCAGCCGCTCAACGTACTTTGAGTTTACGATTTGCTTGCTACACCACTTACACACATTGAATACTCCAGCATAGAGTAAAATAAATATCACGAAACCTATTCATCTCATCTTCGTATTTAATTACTCTATTTAACATGTTTACATGGTATTTATTTAATTATCTTTATTTAATCATACTAAAATGAATCTTCGACAGGTGATAATTATTGCCACAACTGCACTAATGGTTGCAGCAAATATGCTATTCCAACAGATTAGTTATTTTCTATTTGGCGATGTGCCAGACAACTACGGTAAATATTATGAAGCTCCAACATTGATCAGCCCTAAAGAATTTACCTTTATCATTTGGGCGCCCATCTTTATAGGAATGCTTTTATTTTCAGCTTATCAGGCATTTCCCCGAAATCGGAAATCACAACTTTTAGACTCGTTATTGTGGCCAACCATAGTGATTAATATTTTCAATGGCTTCAGTCTCTATGCTCCTTTCGGTTATAATATTTTGGTCGTGGTTATCCTGTTGATAGGTCTCGGCTGGGCTTTTGTCATCATTCAGAGGTTTAAAAGAACAGAATCAGTTTCTTTTTGGTTTGTTGAGTTTCCATTTACAATTTTTTTCGCTTGGATAAGTGTAGCCTTACTTGTTACCACCAGTCAAACTTTAGCTTATTATGAGTGGACTTCATTTGGGTTACCGAAGGCCGCCTGGGCAGCTGTATTGGTGATTATAGCTACAGGTATCGGGTTATTCATTACATCCAGATATAATGCATTTCTGTATGCTCTGGTTTTGGTTTGGGCATTTATTGGAATCCTGACAACCAATATTTTATTATCAAATTGGCTTGTTGCAAGTGTGCTAATAATCTGTGCGGTTGTTTTACTGACAAAAATAAGAAAGGTGCAATTAGTGCAAAAGCAGATAGCTAATGAATAGCCTTTTGAGATTCTGTTGCCCTTGTTAATTTACTATGGGCGTACAAATCTCGATGATGAACCCGTTAATATCCCTTAAATAACCAACCATCTGTCCCCACGGCTTGGTTTCAGGGGCTTCTAAAATTTCTGCTCCTACCTCGACCGCATTTTCCATTACTTTTTCGACTTCTGTTGTGGTAAAAACCAACTCAAACCCGAAGGGTTTTTGGCTTAGCTGGCTTTCTTGAAACCCTTTGCTAAAGTTGGAATTTCCAAGTTCGAAATTTGCGAATGCAATAGTAGTCGCTCCTGACACAATTTCGCCGTAATCTTTTTCGGGAGTAAGGAATTTTTGTTGAAAACCGAAAGCTTGTTGGTAAAACGAAATCGTCTCCTGAACATTCTCTACGTATAATATAGTATATGCGTACTGTATTTCCATTATTCTGTTATTTTGGTTTTCGATAGTGCCTTTCTTTTCACTATCATTTTGAACCTGGCAACCAAACAAGGAGGTGATAAATATCAAAAAGGGACAAATCTTCATGCTGTTGTGCTTTCTGACAAAGTTACTTTTTCACAATCGCTGCACTTAGTAAAAAAGCGACATCATCGAAAAACACCCGGGCTTTCGCCAGCAATTCTGTTGAACTCGTAATTCATGTGAGCGTGATCATAAAAACCCGTTTCAAAGGCAATATTCAGCAAGCTTGTTTTTGAATCTCCAGAGATGACATTTTTTGCGTTGGTAAAACGAACGATTCCAGCAAATTGCTTCACTGTAAGACCCGTTTGTTTCCTAAACCTTCTTTCCAGTTGCCTGGTACTGATATGGTTTGCCTGTGCCAGGTTTCCAACTTTTACTTTTCCTTTCAGAGCTCTAATATGTCCGGCAATTGCCAGTATCATCTTGTCCCGATGATCATAATATTCCTGGTACCTGCAATTAATCAGGTTATTGAGATATTCTGTCTTTTCCGAATCTGTCTTTGCGTCGAACAATGGTGTCAGTTCACTTGTTGGAAGCAGGTCGGACAAGTTTACTCGTTGATTAGTCAATTCTTCGGATGGAACCTTGCAGATGCAGGCGAAATATTCAGATCGGAACCGCATACCTAGCAGGTTCGATGGCCCAACCATCAGGCGGTTTTGAAAACTGGTCATCACACCTGATACGAAAGCCTGATTGAGATTCAAATCTATGATGATATCGGTGTAGGTATCAGGTAATATTTTAAAGCATTCAGTTTCATCATTTGAATATGACCAACACGAGTCAATCAGATGCATTCCTTTATTCGCTATATTTATTTCGCTAGTCATTTTGTCGGGGATGCGATGTTAATATCTCCCAATTGTAGATTTATTTCTCTTCTACCTTATGTACCGATGGCAATCATTCTGGCAGCATCGTAGTGCTATAAACAATCACATTTTCAGGTAGTTTAAGGTAGTAATAAAAGTAAACTTACAATCAAAGATTAAATGAAACACTTATGAAAAAGAAACTAAAATTAGACAGAATTGCTGTCAAAAGCTTTATCACAAACAAAGAGGTGGATTATTCAACAATTAAAGGAGCAAACGGAGCGGGCAATGTACAACTATCCGGGCAACCTTGTAGTGCAGTCTATAGCGACGGTTGTTACAACAACGGTACACGTGGAGTTGCCTGCGCAACAAGAGCGGCAGGAAACACCTGTGGAATCACTCAGGTGACATGTGCCTGCTAGCTATGTTATAATTAAGCGGTAACTGACTACTTGCAAGGATTATGACAAACCAATAGGTTGTAAAAATCATTAATGTCGCAAAGGATTTACCCTCACAAATCTTTGCGTGATAAAGTGTAATCCTTGCAAGCTTCTGCAGGTCTTCAACATTGGGTCAAAAATCGTTCAACAATCTTCACTATTTGATTTTACTAGCTTCAAATCCATAAAATTTGAAACTTCTATACTCCTCTCCATCCCTGACAAATTCCATATAAGCTCCTCCGTTGGTATTGAAAAAAGTACTGTCAGAAGAGGGAAGTAAAAAGATGGGCTCAGGGGCAAAAGGTGCCAGATGGAGCAAACCATTGTCTTTGACTACTATTTCTACCTCGCCCAGGTTTGGAATCTGATATTTACCAGCATATCGCTGCAATTGCTGTGCTGATTGTTGCTGATATACCCTTTTGATCGGTTCAACTCCCGGCAATCCATATTCTGCTGCGATGCTGAGCATGATCTCCTGAATGATGCTGCCATTATCTGAGTTAACCATGACTACAGCTGCCACTGGCTTTTCTTTCCATGCGATCAATGCCGCTCTAAAACCTTCATCTGCACCATTATGCCCAAAGGTGTATTCCTGTACTGCAGGTCCCAAACCATAATCGTTCATTCCTGCGGTGAGCATCTCATCAACTGTTTTTGCTTTCAACAAACCATCCTTACGGCTCTGATAGATTTGCTGAATTTCCAATCCATAGCGGACAAGCTGTGAGGGAGTTGTCCACAGACCGGCTGCTGCCATTTCAGGATAAATTGGCCATTTTCCCTCCACTTCCTGACCATTTCTTCTGTATCCGGTTGCTGCAATCGCATGATAGGTAGCAGGCAATGGATTTTCAAATGTACTTTTTGTCATGCCCATCGGGTCCAGCACATTCGTTTGCATCAGCTCCGGGAAAGTCTTCCCTTCTACGTCTGTCATTAGCTGCTGCATGATCGTGTAGCCGCCACCGGAATATTGCCAGCTTTCTCCCGGTTCTTTGAATACGCGGATAGGACCTGTATTTCCTTTGCCATCCAATACTTCCGGAATGGAAGGAATGGTGTCACCTTTATCATATCCGGGAAATCCGTGTACGGTCAAACCAGCAGTGTGATTCAAAATCCTGCGAACAGTTACTTTTTCTTTGGCAGTAAACTCATTGTCCGGAAGCTTCCAGTTGACCAGGTAGTCATTGACATTGGAATCCAGGCTGATGACGCCTTGCTCTGCCAGCTGATGTGCTCGCAGTGCGGATACCGGTTTACTAATAGAGCCAGCCAAAAACATAGTCTCCGCAGTTACCGATCGGTTTTCCGAACTATCTGCCATGCCATAGCCTTTGGCCCATTCGAGCTCACCTTTGTTGACAACCGCAATGCTAACGCCAGGAATACCCAATTCCCTTAACCTCGCTTCCATGTTGTAAGTAGGGGCTTTATCTCCCTCAATTTGTACATTGGGCTGAAGGCCATTTTCTATTCGGGAAATTCTCTGAGTTAGTAATTGCTCATTCTCATTGGATTCTGTTGAACAACTGCCGATAATCAGAAGAATAAAAATGACAGGGATAAATGCTTTCATATCGATTAGGTTATTTAGGTTCGGTATTAAAAAATACTACCGGTGATTCCGTATTAATCTAATCTAGCGGGTAATCAGTTACATTACAAAAAAGACCATTGTAAAACTTTTGTATTCTGTTGTAAAAGAATATTAGGACAGGTTTATTTTAGTTGCTGATCAAATTGACCGTTAAAGATTCATTATCTCTTAATTTAGGAATAAGTGCATTATACACTACATCCGGCGCTACAGTAGTTTCGTTGAGGTTGAAAATAATATCCAATTGAGGGATGTTAGTGTCGCATGGTCTGGTGTGCTCATACTCAATGGAAGTCAATCCATTTGATAAACCTATTCTTCCGATTAACAAATCAAATTCGGAGAAGTCGATCGCTGTCTGGCAAGTTGCGTTAACCACTGCTGCAAAATCTGTCTGGTTTCTAATGACGACATAATTATCTTGCAAATCCACATTGAGAATCATGCATTCGTTTTCGGTTTCTATCTGACCTACTTCAATGAGTAGATCGCTGCATGCTATCTCTCCCTCGTCACAGGAAAAAATAGATGCTACTAAAAGCAAGCAAATGATTAATAGGTATTTCATCATGATCTTTTTCAAATAGACCTCCATTGTGTACCGTTGGTTGGAATGGAATAGCTTCCAGCCGATGAGTCAGGTTTTGAATTGGTCAACCTGGTCTTGTATATCACTTAGAATGGCAGGGTGTGGCTTTTCCATATCATAAACCTTACTGTCGCATAATCGTTCTTTTTATTAGGGGCTATCAGAATTTAAACCACAAAACTTTATCGCATGAAACCTACTGAAAATTCAAGGAAGAATTACTTCCGTTCGCTTTCCCTCCTGATTTTTACACTGCTTTTGTCAGGTATCAGCTGCTTTGCTCAAAATCAAACAAATTCGTTGATGACAGTAGTTGTTGACTACCAGTTTTTTGAAGGTGGTCGACACCCTTATCAAATCGTCACGATATCAAGTCTGGAAAAAGAAAGTGAGATTATCTACCTGATTAATGATGGGCTACTGGAACGTCGTCCCAAGTTTTTTCAGGATAAGACTTACAAGATAGGTAAGTTGAAAACCCGGTTTGATAATACTATGTTACTTCGGGAGTTGGAAAGGTTTAAAACAGACGGTTGGGTACTGAAGGATCACAATTTCTCTATCAGTAATTTTTCACCGGAAACTGAATATAGTAACTCCAGATCGGCGACCTTTATCTCCTATTTCATTTTTGAAAAGTGATTAGAATCAATAACAGTAATCACGATTGATTTTAATCGGGAAGTTAACTCTGAAATGATACTGTTACCCGCATACTATTCCGCAGGTGAATACCTGGCTGGTTTCCATTCACTTTCAATGTCGGAGCTGATCAGAAAGTCGAACATCGGCGATGTTAAAATCACTAATTGACTATCATTTCCTTCACTGATTTGATAAACCCTTTCATCTGAACCCTGAAGTTCAAATTCTGAGTTTAACAGGTCAAGTAATCTTTCTATTGCTATTTTCCACTCTGCATCAGACGCTTTTAAAGCATCATAAATCACATATTTCCGTTCATTAATGACTACCCACTGGTTTGCTATATTTTCTGAATAATCTTCGAAATGATCATTTATTTCCAGTTTCAAACCCCTGATTTCAAAGGCAGGTTTCAATACTTTTAAGGTTTGAATAATGCCTCCCTCTTCAAAAACAAACTCAGCATCCGCTGAAAATAACCGATGACAAAGCGGCATCCAATTCTCTTCCAAAGTACCCAATACGCCGTGTGTTTGATAGCAAATTCTAACTTCTTCAATGAGCGCTTCCAGCTGATCGGGAGAAGCAAATCTGAAGTATCCCATTACAGTCAGTGATTCCACAAAATGATCGCCGTCTCTCTGAACAATAGTCACCCTTTCTGACTTTTCAAGAGTAGTCTTCTTTCTGCTTTGCCTGATGTAGAAGTATATGATGGCTATCAGCAAAGGAATGATGTAAATCAGGTTGATGAGCGATTCATTATCCATTTTAAATTATTGATTTTTTAATTTGACAATTTTTAGCATAGAAATCATTGAACTTCAAGAAAAAACTCCATTTGGTGACTATTTAATTTCATAGGCACTCTTCAGGTGAATGATCAAAGAATCCGCCTGATCTTTTGATGCTGTCAATAGCATGTTGTAATAATCGACTACTCCCCTATACATAGCAACTTCGTTCCCAAACTGTGGAATCAATTCATCGCCGTTTTCTAAGAAGGTATAACTCATTTTTCTCAGACGGCCGGTATCATTGCTTTTTCGTAGATTGACCACTTCTCTCGTCTTCTTGTAATTGAAGATTTTCAGCCCGGAACTGATCGCTTTGTTCTGGTAGTTTTCATAATATTCCTGCTGATTTCTGATCAATGCCTTTTGCAAGTCGTACTCCAATATTTCCTCAACAACACTCTGATTATTGATTAATCTCATTCCCCCGGCGTTTTTGAGTTGAATCATCGTCAGGTCATTTGGAATGAAAAAATCTGGCCTTTGAAGCACGATCGGGTAAAAAGAATAAAGCTTTTTGGTGGCAATGCCTTCACGGTCAAATGCAAAACAATATAACGACAGAGAATCGAGATAAGATTTTCTAAAGGTATTGTTTTTAATCACCTTAATTAAGTCCCGTTTGTCAGCTTCCACATCTTTGATCAGTGAAGTGATGTACTTTCGCTCTTTGGACTTTTCCAGTAAGCCTTCTCTATAATTATCAGCAAAAAAGCCTAAAAAGACAGCGAGGAATAACATAAGGAATTCCAGTATGTACTTTTTTAATCTGCTAAACAGTTTCGGTTTATTTTTACTCATTCAATTCCATTATTTCAGTTAAACTGGGATGCCCGGTTTTTTAAAATCCATTAGCATCCCACCAACGGAAAGCCCAGTGCCTGACCACTAATAATTTTCCAATTGTCCGATAGCGTTATCTCTTCTACTCTGTGAAAGGTCATTAATACCTCCAGCTTTTCAAATCTGCTCCTTTTGGTGCAACCTGACCCACCTTGTCCACATATTTTTTGATAAACATGCGGTGATATCGCAACCTGCTGATATGGTTTCCATTTTCATGATCGCCGTTCCAGCAATGTTCAGCCCTGTCGCCATAGTCAACTTCTCCGTTGTAATAAGGAGCTGAAGTCTCTGACAGGATTTCTTCTGCAAGATAGACTGCATTGTTGAGGTAGTAGTTGTCCATATCTCCACAGTAGAGATGAATTTTGTTTTTCCAGTCCTCCCCATGCTTGGCCCAGTCGCGTTTCAGAATATAAGCCAGGTCATAATTTTCTTTCCAATAAGCTGCAACATCTTTATCGATTTCTCCGGTAAGGCGATCCCATATTCTTTTTGGATACCCTTCATCATCGACCGGAGAATAGGTTGCTTCCCAGATATCCCATTGCTGGCCGGAACGACCTTTGGTGCCCAACACCAATTCCCGGTAATTCATATCTTTTAGTGTGGCATCCACATTGCCCAGGTAGTCTCTGTGCCCTGCAACCAGCGTTTTTCTGAAGGTACCTTCTTCATAGTAGGCATTTTTGTCTTCATAAATGTTGACCAAACAGTAGGCTCTGAAATCGATCGGGTCGGGGCAAGCGGCAAAACACATTCCGTATTCCTTGGGATATTTCACTTGAACGGCAAGTGCCTCCCAGCCTCCGGTGCTACCACCGTATACAAACCTCGACCAACCTTCTCCTATCCCTCTGAATTGTTCTTCAATGTGCGGAATCAGCTCATAGGTAATTGCATCACCATAGGGTCCCTGTGCCTCACTGTTGACGGCATAGGAATCGTCGTAGTAGGGAGTAGGGTGCTGGATTTTAATAGCAATTACGCGTGGAAAGTCGGGGCCTGTCCATGTTTTATAGAAATCATATGCCTCCTGCTGAACGATGAGGTTATAACCATCTACATCGAAACGTTCACTATATTCGGGCTTCAAATCAGGGTCTGGTGGAGAGGTGCGAAAGCCGCCGAAATCACTGGGAAAATGACCATGCATAATGGCCAGTGGATATTTCACGTTAGGATGCGTGTCCCAGCCTTCGGGGAGCAACACGTGAGCACCTAAGTACATATCTCTGCCCCAAAAATCACTCAGCAGCTTACTTTTTATTTTGATGTGTTTCACATATTTGCTGTCTTTCGGTTCCTCAATGGGTGGGATTTTCTGATCTAAATTGATGCTGACATTCGGAAACTGACCATTGCTAATCGTGAGCGTCTGAGGAGTACAATAGAGGTTCCCGGGAGCCCGGTTCCATTGTTGGCCTTCGCCTCGGTCCATCGGTAGTTTCACCACATGCCCATCGGCCCGGTTAAATGTTTCGTACTTATGAAACAGGACCTGTACCTGGAATTCTCCCGACGGTAACTCATTAAAGCTCGGTATCGGATAACCGAAGGCTGTCATGTCAAACTGAATTGGCTCGCCGGGTACCCAACCGTTCACATCCATTCCGAAGGCCTGGCAGGTTTTGGAGTCGTCTCTTAGTTGAAACCTGGGTTCGGTTTCATTTGAACTGGCAATCAAAACGATTAGTCTTCCGTCTACCGCATCCTTGTAATGTTCCGTAGGAAAGCTGACACTGATATCTGCCGGGGATTCCGAATTGGCACATGAAAATAGAAAAGCAGAAAAGAATATCAAAGCAGGTAGTAGTACACTTCCCATTGTCCGAGTAGAATATTTCATTTTGTAGTAGGTTTGTGATTAACACTCAGGCATTCATTCAAAAATGCTTCAGTCGAAATTAACTACTCAAACAGTTTTCAATGCAGAAACCTAAAGGCAATCAAAGTTAGTTCCGTTAAAAATACCTGATAAACACACTTATTGCAAACTATGATGATCTGGAACAACTTATTTTCATTTTCCGGTCATGTATATTTGAGAATTAGGTAAAGACTAAGCACGGAGTGTCGTAGCTTTTACGTTTTGATAAATCCAAAGCTCGACTATGATGGTATGCAACAAAAATCCAATCAGAAATGACTGTCCCATGACCTGCTGAACAGATGCTCCAGTCATAATCATAGTGGCGATCATGATCAACCTGATTGTGGCAATGGATAAGGAAACGAAAAAGACTCTTCTCACCCAGTTTGCATGTTCGGTGACCCTTTTATTTTTAATAGAGCTATAGGCTTTGACAGTTGCAAACAGTATATAGGAGCCAAAAACCAAATTGGAAACAGACTCAACGGAATCACCGTATGGATAAAAAAACAGCAAAGACAATTGCTGATATTGAAACAAAAAAGCTGGTAATCAAAAACACTTTTCCGATTAACCTGTGTGCTTTGATGTTTCTGATTCTAAAGAACGGAATCAGCTGATAACTACCGCTGATGAGAAACACCATACCGGCAATTACATGGAGGTACATGATAACTGCATGATTTGCATAGTGTATGTGAAAGGAGTCTGCCGCGAATAATCCAGGCTGATCTTTTGCCAACGTCAGGTCGCCAATGCGCCCGATTGATTCTCCCAGCGCAAACAGCACCAGCAAGCCGGAGAAGCTTATTAAAATGATACTGACAATACGCTTCATTAGCCTGTTTGGAGATTCTGATTTGATGAACTTCCATCTGCTAATCGCTGGAACCACACAGCTACTACCTGTCGACCAACTTTAGCAATCAACTGTAATGAAGCTAGCTTTCGAACCCGACTTCTGCAAATCGTTTGATTCCATTACGATCGTAAAAAGCTTTCAATATGATTGACTTATCTCAACTACCAGAAGTATTCTCAAAGATCAGACCTGAGGATGACTGCTGATTCAATCCAGGACTTATTCAACTTTCCTTACCAGGTTTAGACTATTAATCCAGGTTTCTTTCTTTCAGAAGCTGTTCCAATTGCTGATGTTCTTCGCTTTTGGGGTTTTTCATCAATTTGTAAATGGCAAAGACAGGAATCAACATGGGAATGAGAAAACCTATCTGTTTTTCAGAAGAAAGCGCCCATGATACTGTACCAAAAAGCAGGATTCCGGCCAAAAAACCAATGAGGGTCGCAGCAATCATCCGGGAGTTTTTTAGTTTCTTCTTTTCAACAAGTAATTCATCATCTGTCAAGCTGCTGAAATCTACTTTGTCCATGACACTTTATTTTAATGCGCTGTATAAAGATACAGAATTCTAATCATTGGCGATTATTGAGTGAATCATCGGAACTTGCCAATTGAAGAAGCTTACCAGCTTGATCTGACCTGTTATGAAACTACAGGAGAAAATCCTGTTTTTTTATGGTTGGCGTAACCCGCTTTTGATTTTTCAGTTATTGATACTACCAAATAATTTATTTCATTCTCAATGAGTACGCTATGACCAACTCATCAATTTTTAAAAAGACTTTATTCCTACGCTGTATTTGTACAATGGCGTTGTTTTTTTCTTTCGCGCTCTCCCAGGCGCAAGTGAGGGTAAATGATTTCCAACCTTTCAAATTTCAGTTGGATAAAGCTTTTAAGCCTGCTACTGAATCTGAAATAGAGAAGGAAATCACCAAAGTGATTGAAAGGCAGAAAACATTAAAAGAGGAAGACATCAGGAGGGTGAACTACTGGAATGCTTCATACCCTTCCTACCGTTGGCATCAGGTAATGATGGAAATCAGCAGGGCACAAATAGGGCATAAAAACGGAGGTCGAATAGCTATTTTACACCTTTCAATTTATGATGCGCTGGCCGAAGTTTGGAAACATAAAAAGCAATATTTTCTGAAAGCTCCCTCCCGGATAAACCCTGAAGTGCAGAGACTGGGTAGGGAACAAAATTATTCCGGTTTTATATGCGAATGGAGTGCCGCAGCTGGTGCTGCCACCGAAGTAATTGGCTACTATTTTCCGGACAAAAAAGCTTACCTGAAAAGCCTTTTGGCTGAATTTAAAAATGCCCGCTTAGGGACCGGGCTTCAGCTACCTTCTGATATAGAGAAAGGAATAGCGATTGGTAAACAAATTGCAGGTCAGTATATCGAATATGCCAAAACCGACAGAACCGATCGCATATGGGAAGGGAAGGTGCCCATTTCAGATAGTCTCTGGACAGGGAAGCCCAGCAAATGGGACCCTATGAAGCGTCAGTGGAGGCCTCTCACTTTATCGCGACCTAATCAGTTCAGGCCGGGTCCGCCACCAACTGACTGGACGGAAGACATGGAAGAATTACGCAGGTTCAACGAGAACAATGACCGTAGTGAAATTGCCTGGAAGTGGAAGAGCGCACCTGTCTGGGACGACTTACTCGAACGGAAAATACTGGCATATGACTTAGACCCTTTTGAAGCTGCATTTACAGGAGCTGTTTTCCATACTGCCCGATTCGATGGCATCATTGCCGCCTGGGATGGCAAGTACCACTATTGGGGAATACGTCCCTTTCAGTATGACCCTGATTTCAAACCTATCTTAATTGATACACCAAACTTTCCCGGCTATCCTGCCGGTCATACTACCGTTGCTGGTTCTATTGCGACAGCTTTGTCGTTTCTTTTTCCTCAGGACGAAAAACAATTTCAGGCATTGGCAAAAGAATGCTCTGAATCCCGATTTGAAGGTGGAGTCCATTTTCGAACCGATAATGAAGTTGGCCTGATAGTAGGCAACCAGGTTGGCAATCAGGTCGTCAGCGTGTTTATGGACAAGATGACTCAAGAGTAAATTCTTATTGATTTGAGGGACTTTTATGAACTACATTGGATTACAAATACATGCATTGATCAGAACACTCAATATTGCAGTTCCTTCAAGTGATGGAGTTTCCGGTCGAAGAAAATAACTCTTCTTGCTACATCGGTCACAACCAGTTTACTGCCGTCTTCATTCCAATCGAGACCCCACAGCAGGTCCTTTGCAGGTTGTTCTGCCATTAATACTCCTTCCGTACTCCAAAGCCTGATTTTGTCGCTGGCAGTAGCCAACAACTCTCCATCAGCAGACCACCTGATGTTCCTGAGTTCCGCTTTACTTTCCTCTATGGATTTGATTTTCTGACCAGCTGCAGTCCAATACTGTATCAACGGTGGATAGTGTTCAATAAAATCGCCATAATCGCCCGTGACGAAGAACTCCCCACCAGGATGCCAGTCGACACTTAGCATTAAAATCTGTTCACTTCTGTCTTCAATGTTTAGCAAACTATCCGATTCATAGTCATATATTGAAATGTTATCACCGACCGCTACTACGCGGTTTGTAGCTGGGTGCCAGTCCAGGCTCATCAGTCCCTTTTGCCCGGTATCTGTCTTTCTTAGCAGTTGACCATTTTCGTCATAGAATGAGAGGTAGCCTTCATTGTCACCAACTGCCAATAAGACTCCCGACTGATTCCAGCCAACCGCCCTGGCTCCATCGTTGGTAATGCTATCCAGTGCAATCATTTTGTTAGTTTCCAGGTTTAGGATTATGGAGTTTGATTTACCGTCTTGCACAGATATAGCCAATCTGTTACCAGCAGGATTCCATTTGGTATTTGTGATAGTTCCTTTATATGGATAGCTTTTTACTTCCTGAAAGTTGTCGGTAGAGATTATTTTGAAGAAAGTATCATTGGAACCTCCGAGAGCAATTTGGTTCTGTTCAGGGTGCCAGTCTACTCCCCAAAAAAGCCATTGCGGGTCGCTTTGCTGCTGTGATTCTGCCTCTTTTTTAGGTGGATTGCATCCATAAATAGTACTGAAAAGGATAATGACAAGAAGGGCATTTATTGGTTTTATTGACTGCATAGGGTTTGTTTTTTTGAACATGAAAAGGTTTTTAATACGGTAACGCAAAATGTTCAGCAAAGGATTTATTCAGATGGGAAATGTAATGAATTTTCGTGTTTAATCTTTATCTTAATGGGACACTCACCAATTTTTGGTAAATGAAAAGAGTTACTTTAATTGCGCTATTTCTCTGCACCTTTAAGGTCTATGGGCAGCAAAACATTAAAATTGTTGAAAAGTATAATTATGAATTTTACCAATTCGATTCAATAGCCGACTTCAGAAGAGTTCAATTTGATTCTACGGCTAACTTTTCAATTGCAAAATTTTATTCTAAAGCTATTTTTTTATATTCAAATTTTAATTCAACGGCTGAATTTTCAGGTGTCAACTTTAACTCTACCGCTGATTTCTTAGACTTGCAATTTCACTCTGAAGCTTATTTCTTTAATGCCAAATTCGGGTCAACAGCTGATTTCTCTGGTACTCAATTCAAGTCCAAAGTTGATTTCTTTGAGACCCGGTTTAGTTCAATAGTATATTTTTTAGACACGAAATTCAATTCACAAGCAATCTTTTTCAACACAAAATTCGACTCAACAGCACATTTTCACGGTGTGCAATTTGATTCATTAGCCTATTTTCGTGATGCACGATTTAATCACTTGACCATCTTCAGTGGAGTTCATTTTAAAGATAAAGCAGATTTCACGTCAGTCATTCTTCCGGATTTCCTTGATTTTAGGGAGATAAAAAGCGCAGAAATTGTTGACTTAACTAAAACAAAACTGGACAGTGCAAAAGCAGCAAATGGCCAAAAGTGTTACATCGATCTTAGGGACTCTCCTATCGAAAAATTTAGACTGACTTATGATAATTTTAGGGTCTGGAAACCTGATACAATTCCGGACAGACTAAATTTCCAGAAACTCACTGAAGTTTACGAGAAGCTATTAAAAAACTTCAAAGACAATGGATATACCAGCAGCTATGAAACGCTGGATAAAGAATATCAGGCATTTAAAGATTTACAGAACCCGGATGCCAGCATCTCGAAAAGATTGTTCAATAGAGTGAATTACTATTGGAGTAATTATGGATACAATAAAGAGTGGATATGGTTTTGGACGACCTTGTTTCTTGCAGTTTTCACCCTATTCAACTGGTTGTTTTTTCCTTATCTGATCAAAAAAGTATATGCTATCGATCGAATCAAAGAGGCTTGTCCCAAGAAGCTTCTCAAAAGCAAAAAACAACTGAACTTCCGAAGGATAGACCTGGCATTTTTGTACACGGCATTTATCTTTTTCGGCTTTAAGATGTCGCCGGAGCAAATCAATTTTAAAAATACGAGAAGCGTCACATTCATTCTCTTCCAGTACATCATCGGTTTAATCTGTGTGGGTTACCTGATTAATTTCATCATCTCTTCCGGTTTGATTGGCGGGTAGTTAGGGAAGGAAACCGACCTTTCAAAAAGTCAGCCTCCCGATTTCTTTAATACTTTCTCAAACAGTACCATATCAATGCTAAAACACCAACCTAAGCATTCGAATCTGGAATGGTAACACATTTAACACCAAATATTGCCTGCAGCTAACTACTTCTTAAAACCCCTGCCTCATTCGCGGGTCCATTTTGAACTTGATCCGATATTCCTTCGGCGGAGTCTGGCCTTTCAGGTGTTTTACGAAATAATCCCACCTTCTGCGCATCATGTAGAAGGTATCACCTCCGAAACCATGTCGGGCATTGGGAAAGATAATCAGGTCAAAATCTTTATTGGCTTTTACCAGGGCATCTACCACCAGGTAGGTGTTGTATGGCGGTACATTGTCATCCATGCCACCGTGAGCCAGCATCAGCTTTCCTTTCAGGTTTTTGGCATTAAGGGCATTCGCTTGTACTGCGTAATTGTTCACACCTTCTACGGTTTCCATCAGGCCGATGTAGCGCTCGCCCCAGTCATCCTCATAGTTGCGATTGTCATGATTACCTGACTCTGAAATCCCTACATCATAAAAGTCGGGATAGTTGAACATGGCTGCCGCTGTCGCGAACCCTCCTCCCGAGTGACCCCATATACCTACTTTGTCCAAATCCATATAAGGGTATTTTTGAGCAAGCTGCCTGATTCCCGAAATCTGATCGGGTAGTGTGTTGATGGACATTTCACCATAGCATTCGTCGTGGAAGGCTTTGGAACGACCGGGATTACAGGTTCCCTCAATCGCTACAACTACAAAACCAAGCTCTGCCAGCGCCTGATGATCTCTTCTGCCTGGGTTGAAAGACCAGCCTCTAATACTACCTCCTTGTGGACCCGGATACACATAGTTGATTACTGGATATTTTTGGTTAGGATCTAAATCGCGAGGAGTAAATACCAGTCCGTACAAGTCATACTTTTCATCAGCGGACTTAATGGTAACAGGGGTTGGAGCCTTCCAGCCAGTTTCGACCAAACGTGAAATATCTGTTTTCTCCAGCGTCGCGATCAACTTTCCTTTCATATCGCGAAGTACTGAAACAGGTGCTACATCCGGCTGAGAGTAATTATCAACAAAATACTGATAATTCGGTGAAAACTGAATACGGTGATTCCCATCCTCTGGTGTCAATAACTTCAGGTTCTTTCCAGATACATCGACTCGGTACAGGTGGTTAAAATAAGGGTTGCGTCCTGCTTCACGGCCGTTAGCTTCAAAAAATAAAACGTTGCGTTTCTTGTCGATGTGCACCAGACTGGTCACCACAAAATCACCTTTGGTAATCTGGTTTTTCAGCTGACCGCTCTTCGCATCATAGAGGTATAAATGCCCCCAATTGTCGCGTTCGGAATACCAGATGATTTCATCACTTGCTTCCAGGTAGTGCCAATTAATCGTTCCCTGACCCGATTCATATTGTGTCGCAACTTCTTCCTTTAAGATATCTCTTACTTTACCTGTGCTGGCATCAGCAATTCTAAGTTGGGCTACTTTATGGTCTCTTGTAGAAGAAACAAATACCAGTTGCTGACCGTTGTTGATCCACTGATTGTCATCAAAAGCGCCTGAGCAGGAAATATCGTCACACAAGGTAGCCCTGCGATCATCAGAGGGCATATCGAGCCGAATCGTTTTATCGTTGTCCACTTCTATAATTACTCTTTCGATCTGGATGATTTTCTCGTCCTGTGGCAAAGGGTATTTCCAGCTTTTCAGTGTAGGTGCACCGACGCTCGTCGTAACCAGATGCATGTCAGAAACATGTCGTTGATCTTGCTGATACGTCGCGATTTTCTTAGAATCCGGCGACCACAAAACAATCGGCTTATCACTCTTTCGCCAGCCCGCATTGTCCGTTGCATAACCGTAATTTTCTATGCCATCAGTGGTCAGTTGTTTTTCTTCACCATTGCTCAGATTCCGCACCCATAAGTTCCAGTCACGGATGAAAACCACCTTGGTCTCGTCTGGCGAAAGTACTTCCTGCCGACGATTATACTTAGGTTTTTGTGCCTGATCAGCGAGTACGTTATTTAGATTCTTTCTGGAATCGAACTTCGTTTTCTTCCTTTTTTTGATGTCGTAATAGACAAACTCTACTCCATTATTTATCAGGTTTCTGTACCAGAAATTGTTGTCTGACTCCCAATTGGGTCGGACATTCATCCGATCCACAAACATCGAGGTATTGATTGAAAGCTGACTTTCCGCTTTTTGGTAGGTTTCAGTTGACACCTGATTTTGCCCTATAAGCAAAAGAGGAGCAAACAACAAGAGAGTTAAAAGCTTGGCATGTAAATTCATGAGGTTAAGGTTAGGCTTAAGTTATACTATGAACTGATTTCAAAGGACATTAATAAAGTCCTTGCCTAAAGATACCGCTTTCCGTGAATTTCAGAGAAGGGTTTTGGATTAGCGGTTCTTCACGTCAATTTAACAAGGCTGATTCCAAGCGGGTCAACGGAACAAAGGTCAGTTAAATAATCACATCATAGATTAATAAAAAGCTCCAGTGCCACATCATGAAAGATCATTTATTTCCAGCTGCAGTCAAAGGCTACAGCCGGAAATCAGGGTTATGCCTACGCCAGTTGTCTTCTTTTCGTTTTTGAATAAATGAAGACTACCGCTACATATTCCACCGCTATCAGCCAAAAGCCGGGATCGCCGAAGAAAGACAGGTGTGTGCCTCCTTCAGGCATGATAAAAAACGGAACTGTGATAATTGCATCCAGTACCATAGCGCCCAGAAACATTACAACACCCAATAAAAGACCATTAGTTCTATGCCCCCGGCGATAGTAGAAATAACAACCAACTAAAACTGCGGGAATAATAGCAACCATCAGCACCAGGTTTGCCTGTAAGTATTGATCTGCCAGAATGGGCATAAAGAACGATCCGGTATAGGCAATGATCCCAATCATGTAAACCAATAAAGAACTTAACAATGCGTGTTTAAGTATTAGACTTTTCATTTTACTTCGTCATTTGATACGATTGTAAAATTGATGCAGATCGTGGTTTTGTACTTGACAATTTATGCCAATGATTTACCACTTTAGGCCAGATAATGGAAAATGAGCTTATCTGAAACCAATTGAGCTCATTGAGCTACAATCACCAGAATAGGCAAGCAAATATACTTTTGATAGATTTCCATCAATGCAGCAGACTAAAATCCCGGTATTTTTTGCTATTTAATTATCCTAATCACACCATAAGACCATTACTCAAATAACTCACCGAAATGTCCACGTCAATTCATAAATTGAGAGTAATCAGAAAATCAAAAGTTCATTTCTTCGATGACTAATTTTCTCTTGTACGAACTACAATTACAGTATATGAAAACACCTAAAATTTTATTGGGCATTGCTTTTGCCATGTTCTTATCCACTTTAGCCTTTGCGCAGGACAAAGTCCTTCAGCTGGAGGACTATGAGCGGTGGAAACGCATCGTATCATCAGAGCTTTCTCCGGATGGTAACTGGTTTACCTATGGCCTAAGACCTAATGGCGGAGACGATACGCTCTTCATCAAAAAAACAATATCAGCGACAGCTGAGTATAAATACCGAATTCCTTATGGTGGTTCTCCTTCCTTTTCCAACGACAGCAAATGGGTCGCATACCTGATTTCGCAACCCAAGAAAAAGTCGGATAAAATGAAAAAGTCCGGCAAAAAGGTTTTTAAAACTGCCGAACTCCGAAATCTGGCAACTGGCGATTCAGTGCAATTCAAGCGGGCAAACTCTATGAGGTTTTCTGAAGATGGCAAGTTCCTCGCCATATCGCTGCAAAAAACACAAAACGATAAATCGAAGCATAAAGGAAGCGACCTGCTATTGGTAGATTTATCCACTATGGCCACCATGAATTTTGGTAATGTCGATGAATATGGTTTCAACAAAAATGCCACCATGCTCGCCTACACAGTTGACGCTGCTGAGAAAGTTGGCAATGGTATATATGTATATGACCTGAAAAATAAAGTACTCAAAAACCTGGATAGTGACAGAAAAAAATACAGCAGCCTAACCTGGGATGATGCAAGAGTACTCAAAAAAGACTGGAGCGCGAAGGGTCACCAAATTGCAGTGCTTAAAGGAGAAAAGGCTGACACACTCGAGCAACAGATAAACAAACTTTTAGTATTCTCAAATGTTGATCAGGGCCCTGAAAAGACTGAGTTGGACGCCAAAGAAACATCCGGGTTTCCGGAGAATTTTGTCATTAGCGAGAAAGGACGCTTACAGTTTAGCAACGACGGTAGCTTCGTGCTTTTTGGCATCAAAGAACAGGAAAAGAAGATGAAACTCGGCAAAGACACCATTGCCAACCTGGATGTGTATCACTGGAATGATGAGCAGATCAATTCTGTTCAAAAACGTAGAGCCTCCAGAAACAGAAACTTTACTTACTGGTCGTCTTTCCAGTTGAACAACAAGCAATTTACCAGACTTACTGATGAATCCATGCGTGAGTTGCAGGTTTCAAGGAATTCGGACTATGCCATAGGCAGAAATCCAAAGCCCTATATCAACGATGTGAACTGGGGTGTTTCACCTGCTGACCTATACCGCGTAAACCTAAAAACCGGAAAGAGAGAAGAGGTTGTCAAACTAGTGAAAAGAGCGATGGGCTATTCGCCGGATGGCAAATACTATGCTCTGCAAAAGGATTCCGCGATCCATGTACTGGACTTGACCAGTAATAAGCTGACAAATGTTTCCAATGCTGCTGGCGTGCAATTCATGAACTTGGAACATCCATATCCGCATGAAAAACCTCCTTTTGGACTTGCAGGCTGGACAAAAGATGGAAGTGCTATCGTATTGAATCACAAATATGATTTATGGTCTATCAAACTGGATGGTTCTGATGCTGTTAATATTACGCAGGGAATGGGCGATGAAGCAGAAATTCAGTTTCGATATCAATACCTGGATTATGAAGATCCTTATATCAAAACCGATCAGCCGATGATTTTGAGAGCTTATGGCGAATGGACTAAAAAGGCAGGTTTCTATCAATTCGAAATGGGTAAAAAACCGAAGAAGTTAATCTTTGACGATTACGCTTTTAATAGAGTTGAGAAAGCTACAAATGCTGACAAACTGATTTTCACC
The DNA here is from genome assembly GCA_038525605.1 of Bacteroidota bacterium. Classification (GTDB taxonomy): domain Bacteria; phylum Bacteroidota; class Bacteroidia; order Cytophagales; family Cyclobacteriaceae; genus JANSWY01. The sequence continues at coordinate 1,024 of JBCBHL010000011.1, read as the reverse complement.
AGAGAGTCGTTCGTAGAGTTTCCAGATTTTCACTTGACTGATATCTCATTCAAAAAGCCGAAGAAATTAACCGATGCAAACCCACAACAAACTGAATACAAATGGGGCTCAAAGGTGCTCATTGATTATACAAATAGTAAGGGAGATAAATTGCAGGGAACGCTTACACTTCCTCCGGGTTATCAGAAGGGTAAGAAATACCCGATGGTGGTTTATTTCTACGAAAAAATGTCTAACCTACACCATCGATACTACATGCCGGTTTATGATGACCGTCCTCACGGCTCCACCTATGCGAGCAATGGCTACCTGTTCTTCCAGCCGGATAATGTGTACGAAGAAGGCAAGCCTGGAACCAGTTCGCTGGATTGCATCACTTCCGCTACTCAAAAAGTAATAGATTTAGGCTATGCCGATCCAGAGAGAATAGGTTTGCAGGGACATAGCTGGGGTGGTTATCAGTCTTCATTTATTTTAACACAAACTGATATGTTTAAGTGTGTCGTTACAGGGGCTCCTCCCACTGACCTGGAGAGTTTCTATAACAATGTTTATGGCAATTCGGGAACCAACCACAATGGCATTATGGAAATCGGGCAGGTGAGAATGGGCCGAGGTGTTACGCCCTGGACCCACAGGAAAATCTATCAAAGGGAAAACCCGATGTATCACGCACAGAATATCAAAGTACCATTTATGATCTTACATGGTACTGCTGACGGTGCGGTTGACTGGACACAAGGACTAGAGTTTTACAATGCTGCCAGGAGGCTGGGCAAGGAAGTAATATTCCTGTCATATCCCGGAGAGCCACATCACTTAAGAAAAGAAGCCAATCAAAAGGATTTTCAAATTCGCATGAAGCAATACTTTGATCACTACTTAATGGACAAAGACGCTCCCGATTGGATGGTTGACGGCATTCCTCACCTAAAAAAGCTATATGATAAAGCTAAATGATATTTATAATAAGTACTTAATTTATCAGAAGCCCTGACAGTATTTGCCAGGGCTTCTGATAAAT
>JBCBHL010000010.1:0-44780 GCA_038525605.1 Bacteroidota bacterium | reverse complement strand
GATTTTTACCAGTATCATCAACTCTCCACATATTGGTAGTGCATGATAATTCAGGACGAAGAGCATCCTGTTCGTGCAGTTCTGTCCATCGGGAGATGACATTAATAATATCTGCCTTCTTCTTCCAGAAGATCCCAAAAGTAGTCATGTGCTTATTGAGTAGACATAACTGAAATTTGAATCGGGTAATGACGCCAAAATTACCGCCACCACCTCCTCGCAATGCCCAAAGTAACTCCTGACCATTAGACATTTCAGAGGCAATTTTCACTTCACCTTTGGCCAGCACAATTTCCACATCCAGCAGCTGGTCACAGGCCAGTCCGTATTTGCGGACATGTACTCCCCAGCCTCCACCTTGCGTTAGTCCTCCTATATTCACAGATTGACAGCCTCCACCAGGAATGATCATGCCTACTTTTCTGAGTCTTGTATAAACCTGGTCGAGCTTCATCCCTGATGGAATCCATACATAGTCGTCGATTAGGTTGATCTCCAACTCACATTCATTGGTTTCCTGATTCCTGTAAACCTGGGATAGATCAATGATCATGACACCATTCCCCGAACTCATCCCTTCGTGGTGATGACCACCCGAACGAATACGAAAAGGAAAACTTTGCTCCCTGCAAAATTGCAGGCAACTGGCCACATCATCGGGAGTTTTACAATAGGCTATCGCACCAGGCCGATGGTGAAAACGGCTGTTGGAGATAGACCTTGCATAGGCATAGTCAGGGTCTTCAATGAGTACCACCTTAAAAGAAGTATTCTCCCTGAATTCCCTGATTTCCACTGAAGCGCTCATATGTACTGTGAGTCTTTGTATTTCTCGCAATCTTTCTTGCTCTCTTTGCGTGAAGAATGGTGTAGAAATATTCTCATACTATCCTTGCGATAGCCGAAGGTATAGTCTGCGGTAGTGTCGGGTTCTGAACCCTCCTTATCTGATTTGTAGAAATGACATCTGCCCATGACCAATATGTCACCGGATTCCAGTTCCGTAAAAAAGAAATCTTTTTCGAACGTCACTTTATCCCAGGGTGTACGGGCAAAGCCTTTCTCGTCTTCCGGAATTGGCTTATCTGATAAATCACCAATGAAGTAAGAAGCTGTTTGTTGCTCATTCACTCTAACAGGCACTTTACGCGCCAATGTGGGTTTAAACAAAATGAAGTTACCATCTTCATCAAAGTCGTAGAGCTCATCAAGTACTCTTTGAGCTTCGCTTGCGGTGTCCTCTGCTTTACCAATTGCTACTACGCCATCAGCCCATGCACATTGTGCTCTCTTAATTTTACATCTGATGTATGCTGCATCAGGAGTTGTTTTGTTTAGTTCTGTCGCCATTTTATCGATCTTTAATTTTTGTTTGATCAACTAGTGATCATTTTTTTAAATACTGGAAAAAACCAGTTTTCATTAGTTACAGTAAATGATTCTAAATGGTAGTGTGTGTTAATACCTGTCATCACAGGTGAGTTGCTACAATAGGGAATCACGTATTTGTTTAATCTTGGCTTTAAATCGCTTCGATCCTTTTGTAAGACTTACAAAACAAACTTATGAGATAGGTATGTGAATAAATATTACAAGATATGACAGGCGGCAAATGAACATTTTCCAAAATCAGAAGACACTCATTTCCGTAACAAGAGTGAGGCGTTTAGGCATCAACCAAATTCAGGCTTTAATACGCTGTAGTCCGCAAAGGAGATTCTGCTGTGGTATAGAATAAGCTCCTGTAAAAAAAGTAAGCCTGTACTTTTGACAAGTTCAGGCTCATAATTTGCTAAGAGATGTGGTTACTTTCTACCCACAATAGTATTTTCCTTTAGTCCAGGCGCAATGCGCTTCAAAAGAAGCCTCGCATACTTCAGAAGGTTTACACTTATCGCTGTAAAGAGGCATTGGCTTAAAACAAGGAGGAGCTTCTGTTAATCGTTCCCCTCCCCGGATTTTAGCACTTTGCTCTGTGACAAAACTGCTAACTTTTAACTCTGATAATTTAATCTTTTTATCTTTCATGTTGTTTTTATTTTATTGTAGTTGTGAAATTAAGAGACATTTAAATAGTTTTTTTGACTCTCTAGTATTCGCCGGGCTTTTATAAAAATTTGATGGTACTGGGCTAGAAACTGTAGCCGGTAGCTTTGATTGTTTAACAGTCTTAATCCTTCTGAATAAGCACCTACACTTTCGCATAGGGCTTACCCTTAATAATTACATAGCATCAGAAACGTGAAAAAGTAAGGTTCACAGCAAAACAAAAACAGCAACTGAATATATTCTGATACTCAAGAAAAGGTGACTTTAAAAGTTTTTTCAATAGAAGCTACCGCGGCAAGACAAGAAACTCAAGCACGAAAAATAACTGTAAAAAAATGATTTGGGACAGGGGATATATCATAAATCAACCCGGAAAAAAAATGACTCCTTTCCCAGGTTGGCTCAATCAAATTTTATTTACCTGCAGTCTTATGAAAGGTACAGATATAATCCATCGATTTTACACAATCATATGAGGGCTCACAGTTTTCGCTATAAGCAGGGTGAGGTTTAGCACACGGAAATGCTTCCGTCAGCCTTTCTCCGCCTCTGATCTTTGCAATTTGCTCTGTCACAAAACTGCTAACCTTTAACTCTGATAATTTAATCTTTCTATTTTTCATGTTGTTTTATATTTGGTTTATGGTTGTGAAGTTACAAGTCGATTCTTCAAACTTTTCCGCGCTTTAGAAATCGTCAGGCTTTTATAAAAATTTGATGGTATTGGGCTAGAAACTGCTGCTGATAGCTTTGTTTATCAGTCCGAATCCTTCTAAAAAAAGCACCTACAATTCCCGATAGCACTTATCATTGAAAAGAGTATAGTATCAGGGGAATGAAATAGTAAGGTCCACAGCAAAACAAAAAACAGCAACTGAATATATTCTGATACTCAAAAAAGGTGACCTTAAAAACTTTTTCAAAAGAAGCTACCACAGCAAGACAAGAAACTCAAGCACAAAAAATAAATGCGACAAAAGTGAGTGGGGAAAGTTTACATTAAAGAATTAGCCCGGAGAATGCATTGACCATTTTCCGGGCTAATTCAACAACCTTATTTATTATATTCACAAATATAATCCATCGATTTTACGCAATCCCAGGTCGCTGCACATTTTTCGCTGTAAACTGGTTGATTTACGAAGCAAGAACCAGCTGCAGTATTTTTAGCACCACCCTTGATATTTGCACTTTGTTCAGTTACAAAACTGTTAACTCTCAATTCTGACAATTCAATCTTTCTGTTTTTCATGTTGTTTTATTTTTGGTTTACACTAGCGAAATTAAAAGACTGCCATAGCTCTTGCTCCGGGTATGAGTATTCGTCTGGCTTTCGTGAAAATCCGGTTGAATTTAGTTAACATTTGTGGTGCAAGAATTCAATGTATCAATGCTTTCAATGATCAATTGTCATCAATTATCAGTAACAATAAAGGAACAGACATTCGCATTTTTATTGCTTCCAAAATGCCTTTTATCTGTATCTTTACCATCAATCTTATATGGAAATTGACAGGCAAATATTATTTCTATTCAGTGCGTTGGGTGCTATCAATGGCATTCTACTGAGCCTCTATTTTGCTTTTTTCTCCAGACAAAAGCAAGGCTCTAGTTATTTCCTTGCAGCCCTGCTCATGGTCATCAGCGTTCGCATCATCAAATCTGTTTTCTACTTTTTCAACCCCGATCTTTCGCAGTTATTTATTCAGGTGGGATTATCTGCCTGTATTCTGATCGGTCCGTTTTTGTTTCTCTATCTAAAGTCATTTTCCGAAAGCGAGAAACCGTATCAGCAAAACTGGTATTGGCATATTGCTCCGTTTGTAGTGATTATATCGATTGCGTGGATACTTTATCCTTACCGAGCACATCAGGAAATCTGGGCCCGCTACCTGGTTAAAACCATTTATCTGCAATGGTTTATCTATATCATTGCCTCAGGCGTACAGATAGAAGAAGTGTTAAATTCCTTCTTTGTCAAAAGAAAAAAACCGGATGATTCAGCCATCTGGCAACTCAGTATATTTGTGGGTGTTTTTGTGATTTGGCTTGCCTATAGTACCAGCCGCTACACTTCCTACATTGTAGGAGCTTTGTCGTTTTCTTTTGTATTTTATCTTTTGTTTCTCCTATGGCTTTTCCGCAAAAACAAGTTTCCAGTATTTGTACCTGCAGATACTAAATATGCCAATAAAAAAATTCCTGAAACAGAGGCTATCTCTTTTGGTCAACGGCTGAAAGTGACCATCATCGAAGAGAAGCTCTACAGAAATACCTCGCTCAAACTTACCGATGTTGCCAATCAGCTGGAGGTATTGCCTCATTACCTTTCTCAGTTTTTAAATGATAATTTGCAGAAGAGCTTTTCCTTATACATCAACGAATTTCGGATAGAGGAGGCCAAAAGGCTCTTGCTTTCCAATGACCAATATACGATTGAGGCAATAGGCTATGAGTGTGGCTTCAATTCCAAATCGACCTTTTTTACAGTGTTCAAAAAAGTGACCGGAGTTACACCGGCACAGTACAAAAAGGAATCATCCATTCAAAATGCTACCTGATAACATCTCAAAGGAAGGTCAAACCTGGATTTGACATAATCGCGGACTAGCAACCCTAAAAGTGCTTTTTGATCAAAAACATCGAGGATTACAAGCAAATAATCTGTTTGATTTTATAATTCCGAACTGATTGATCATTCTTATTTTGTTCATTCTAATTGACATCTTTCATATTGCCGGAAGTATTAACAACAATAAAACATATGAAACTCACAATTTTAGGACTACTCCTTTTCTTCGGAATGACAACATCAGTTTTTGCTCAGCAATCTGATAAACAGTTAATTGAAAGAACGGTCAGCTACTACCTTGATGGTGGCACAAACAATGATTTTGAAACGCTTAAAAAGGCCTTTCACGAAAATGCTTCCATGAAGTTTATCAAGAACGGGACTTATCAGGAAGTGAATGCTATTGACTTCTTCCGCAAAGCCATCAAACCAGGCTCGAAGCAAAACAGAAAAACCAAAATTGCCCAAATTGATATAAATGGAAATGCTGCAAGTGCCAGGTTGGAAATTGATTACGCTACTTTTAGGTTCATCGACTATATGAATTTGCTGAAAATTGATGGAGAATGGAAAGTCGTTAATAAGATTTTTTACAGAGAACCCAAATGATCAAAATCATGAAATATTACTTAATCGTATTTGCGGCACTGTTTAGCTTTCATATCAGCCATGGACAGATTGTCAAAAATGGTGATCCGGAGGCAATTGAGCAGATACTCCAAAATGCTGCTGATTTTTCGAAGCATGTAATGGCTGGTAATGTTGATGGCATTGTAGCATCCTACACTGATGACGCCAAAATCTTTCCAAATGGAGGCAAAATTTTAGATGGAACAAACATCGAAAGATACTGGACTCCCCGGGAAGGATATAAAACAGTGTTTCACAAAATATCACCTGAGGAAGTAACGGTCATCAATGACACAGCCTATGATTACGGTTATTATGAAGGCGCAACCGAAAACCCCGATGGTCAGGTTTCAAAATGGGCAGGCAAGTATGTCATCGTCTGGAAAAAGACAGACACACAATGGAAGATGTACCTAGATATCTGGAACACCACCAAGTAAAATGCTCTTTTTTGCTACTCCTGTTGAATCCTTCGGGGGTAGCAATCTTTTCTGATCAAGTCTAAGCAAATCAATCGCTCTTTTTTTGATTAATATAAGGTTATCACGATAGATTTATTATGCGGATTTTTGATTTAAAGAATTTGTAGATTTTTATATTTAATTCATAATGTAAATATAAGACTTCAAAATTCAATCGTTAAAATATTGAAAATCACTCAATACAAAACTCAACGTGATAATGTCTAACATACCAGCTTTCCATCTCTTCATTTAACTCCTCTGCACTGATCTGCTGTTGAATTAAATCAGGATAGGTGATCCCTTTTACATCCAGACAATATTGCACCATCAACCAATACCGATAATAGTCCCTGGGAGCTACTGTTCCATCAGGAAAAACAACACTCCAGGCATTTTCATCTTCGGATACCGACTTTTTGTACCTCGTCATATTGGTGATCAAATCCTGCTGATCTTCACCTTTTCGGGCCACATATTCTGCATAGCCTTCCCATTTCCAAGTGGGATGATTTGCAACCGGATTTGAATTGAGCAACCCAAAGTAATTCATCTGATGGCAATGTGTTAGTTCATGTACCAAAAGTTGCGTCATATCCCATCGATGATTATTGATTTCAACATATCCGCCAACGTAATTGAACTCTCCGCCATATACTGCCAGGTTGTAGCCACCCCAACCAAATGCCCTCCCCATTAGCTTTTCCATTAATTTCGGATAGAGAGAACCGTCATTCAAACACACTTTTATCTTAAAACGCGGATCATAAATCTCGCTTTCGCGGACCAGTTTGTGTGCTTCTTCCAAATGAGATTGTAATCCCGGATTCAAAGTTTTTTGATGATAAACAGTGTAATGGGAAACAGCTGTTTTATTGGCATATAAAACGCCCGGATTAAGTACTGCCAGAACAATGGTTAAAAAAGCGATGAAAAAAGTACAGGCTAATCTGATGGTCCACTTGATAATCTTCTGTTTCATCTTTTCTGATTTTGAGGGTAAAAGCTATGATATCTATAAAAATCTACCTCTCTGTTAGGAGGTACAAGACGACTATTTCTGACGAGATTCGTCGCATGAAGGTTTCTTGTAGGTTATTACAAACTTTGACGAAAATGCCGATTCTGCGTTTTTCCAGGTCCGTCATTCTATCGGAAAACATCGGTAAAATTTGCAATCGTTAGATAATAATCATTCATTTGTAATGAAAGAAAAGGAAACTAATGACGCTTTTCCATTCCGATGATTCATTTCAGACATTTTTCAATTGCTGGTGAAATAGATAGCAAAACTGAATTGGATTTCTGTATTTAAAAGTCAGTTACTTTTTATCACTTTCACCCGTGCCCGATCATGTTAGTTCCTAACAGCCTGGCTGATCAAGTGATTCAAAACATGATGAAGGTGCATCAAAACCAATTAATAATTAAATTTTTTAACTATGAAGAAGAAAAAACTGAAATTAGACGACATCAGTGTACAGAGCTTTGTAACTGAGTTTGAAAAAGACAAGGACAAAGAAACAGTTATGGGTGGTGTTACTGGAAATTGCTTATCAGACCTTTACACTTGTGCCAAAGGTTGCGATTTTGAATCAGTGCCTTTGAATGAATGTACTGGCGCTGTTTGCGTAGGTGCTTCCATTTTATCTCCAATATCCTGCATCATTATCTGGGACTAGTTCCCTGATTTTTGCTGGGGAAGACCCTCACGTACTTTAATGGCGCTGGTAATCTTCGCCTGCTGACCGGATATTATAAAAAAAGGAGTTGTATCGCATGCGACTCCTTTTTTGATCAAGGTGATCTCAGTTACAACTCATGATGTTTCGACAGCTCTTTGATTAGTTCACCAACCCGGACTTTTAATTCCTGCGGCCCTATCACTTTCACTTGATTTCCAAATGAAAGCAGCCACCTGGCAAAGTAATCAAGGGATGGGGTGTAGAATCTCATCTCCACACGATCGCCGTTTTCCTTTTCTTCTATTAAACCGAAATAGTACTTCTGATCCCCCATGATTTTATTGACGAGCCGGGTAAAAGAGACCTCAGTTTCTATGACGTTGGCACCCATAAAAGTAGTTTCGAGAAAATCCATATAATCGGGATGCTGGCTGCTGTCAAATGTGTCTTTCAGCAACTCAACACTTTCAATTCTGTCAGTCCGAAAATCCCGAAGTGACTTACGCAATCGACAATAGCCTATCAGATGCCATTTTGAAGAGTAATTTACCAGTCCCAATGGCTCTACATCTCTTTTTGTGGTCTCGCCTCTGTAAGGAGTGGTATACTTTATTGTAATCAGTCGCTGGCTGGCGATGGCATATTGCAGTTCTTCCAGATGCAAATCCCGTTCAGAGTTTCTGATAGCCCTTGGTGGAGGAATGATGTTGATATTCTTTTCCAGGTTTTCTAAAAACTCCTTATCCCGGTATTTTAAAACCGACTTCACCTTAAATAGCGCTTCTTTGAACTTACCGGAAGTCTTGGCATCAGACCAGTGCTCTATGAGTTTGGACCCGGTAAGCAAAGCGGCAGCTTCCTCTTTATTGAAAACGACAGGTGGCAGGTGATATCCTTCTACAATGAAGTAACCCTCTCCGGCATCACCGCCTATTGGGACCCCCGCTTCCAGCAATGCTTTGATATCTCTGAAAATTGTACGCCTTCCCACCCCAAAACGTTCTTCCATAGATTCTATAGAAGTTCTGTTTCTGCCTTGTATGTGGATTAGAATAGCAGTAAGTCTGTCAATTCGGTTCATGGATTCAAGATATATGATGCCTGATAAAAGAGCAAACTATCATTACAACTGAAGTCGGTAAGCCACATAATAAGAAAAGTGTTGATTGATTTTCAATTGAAATAATATATTGGTTAAAGCTGATCATAAAAGAGAAATTACCTACCTAAAAAATACTGACATCAATGCTTTGAAATCGACAAAAATTTCCAATCTGAATCAATAAGCTGGTCGATACATCCTCTCAATAGGTAGTCGGTCAAATATTTAAAGAAAATTAACAGCCCGATTCTTTGCTACATTCAGATGACCTTTTAACTTTGCGCCAATTTATGCCCACCTTAAACCCTCATATGAATGCCTAAAGACAATAGCATAAAATCTATTTTGATTATTGGTAGTGGACCGATTATCATCGGACAAGCCTGTGAGTTTGATTATTCTGGAACTCAGGCGGCCAAATCCATCAGAGAAGAAGGAATTGAAGTGACTTTAATCAATTCCAATCCGGCTACCATTATGACAGATCCCGTGACTGCCGATCATGTTTATTTAAAGCCTTTGACAAAACAGTCTATCAGGGAAATTCTGGAAAAGCATGACATAGACGCTGTACTACCAACGATGGGTGGCCAGACAGCTCTCAACCTGGCGATCGATTGCGATAAAGCGGGAATCTGGGAGAAATATAACGTCAGGATCATTGGGGTAGATATCAATGCTATTGAAACTACGGAAGACAGGGAGAAGTTCCGTCTGAAAATGAAGGAACTGGATGTTAATGTCTGTAGAGGTGAAACTGCTACTTCCTTCCTGAAAGGTAAAGAAATAGCGCAGGAAATAGGATTTCCTTTAGTCATCAGGCCTTCCTATACACTTGGCGGATATGGTGGTGGATTCGTGCAAAATCCTGAAGATTTCGACAAAGCCCTGACCGCAGGACTTACAGCTTCTCCCATTCACGAAGTGCTGGTAGAACAAAGTATCCTGGGATGGAAGGAGTATGAAGTAGAGCTCCTTCGTGACAACATTGGCAATGTGATCATCATCTGTTCGATAGAAAACTTCGATCCAATGGGTGTTCACACGGGAGACTCCATAACAGTAGCTCCTGCCATGACACTGCCGGATACGGTTTATCAGGAAATGAGAGATCTGTCAATTAAGATGATCAACGGAATCGGACAATTTGCAGGAGGGTGTAATGTCCAGTTTTCTGTAAACCCGGTAGACGACACCATTATTGGTATTGAAATTAACCCGAGGGTATCCAGGTCATCCGCATTGGCTTCAAAAGCGACAGGTTATCCGATTGCAAAGGTGGCAGCAAAGCTGGCGATCGGTTACAATCTTGACGAGCTCAAAAATCAGATTACTAAAAAGACTTCCGCCTTCTTTGAGCCAACACTTGACTATACGATTGTAAAAATCCCAAGATGGAATTTTGCTAAATTCAAAGGGTCAGACCCTAAGTTGGGTTTACAGATGAAGGCCGTAGGAGAAGTAATGGGTATTGGAAGAAACTTCCAGGAGGCACTACAAAAGGCCTGTCAGTCGCTGGAGATCAAAAGAAACGGTCTCGGTGCTGATGGCAAAGAAATAACCGACAGAGAAAAAATTCTTTATAGTCTGGAAAATCCGAGTTGGGACAGACTGTTCCATCTATATGATGCATTCAAGCTTGGGATTCCTTTCAAAACCATTCATAAGTTATCGAAAATTGATCCCTGGTTCCTTAATCAGATTGAAGACCTGATCACTTTCGAAAAGATTGTCAGTCAATACAAGCTCGATACACTTCCTAAAGAGCTATTAGCAGAAGCCAAACTCAAAGGCTATGCCGACAGACAAATTGCTCACCTCATAGGATGTCTGGAGAGTGAAATATTCAATAAAAGAAATGACCTGGGAATCAGAAGGGTTTATAAGCTGGTAGATACCTGCGCCGCGGAATTTGAAGCGCATACTCCTTATTATTACTCTACCTTTGGTGAAGAGAATGAGTCCATTGTAACGGATAAGAAAAAAATTGTTGTATTGGGTTCCGGCCCAAACAGGATCGGTCAGGGAATCGAATTTGATTACTCTTGTGTTCATGGCATATTAGCCGCTAAAGAGTGTGGTTATGAAACCATCATGATCAACTGTAATCCGGAGACCGTTTCTACGGACTTTGATGTAGCAGACAAACTTTATTTCGAGCCGGTATTCTGGGAGCATATCTATGACATCATCTTACATGAAAAACCTGAAGGTGTCATCGTACAGCTGGGTGGACAAACAGCGCTTAAGCTTGCCGAAAAACTCGAAAGATATGGCATCAAAATACTGGGGACAAACTTCGAATCTCTTGATCTGGCAGAAGACAGAGGAAGATTTTCAACTCTACTAAAAGAAAATGACATCCCATATCCAAAGTTTGGTGTTATTGAAGATGCGGAAGAAGCTTTGACACTTTCCAAGGAACTCGGCTTTCCACTGCTGGTTAGACCATCTTACGTTTTAGGTGGGCAAAGCATGAAAATCGTGATCAACGAAGAGGAGCTGGAAGCACATGTCATCGATATCCTTCGGGATATTCCTGGCAACAGGGTACTACTGGATCATTTCCTCGACGGGGCAGTGGAAGCAGAGGCAGATGCCATCTGCGATGGGGAAAATGTGTACATTATCGGTGTGATGCAACATATTGAGCCCGCCGGAATTCACTCTGGTGACTCTTATGCGGTGCTGCCTCCTTATAACCTGGGAGATTTCGTCCTGAGACAGATCGAAGAATATACCAAAAAGATTGCATTAGCATTGAACACCGTTGGCTTGATCAACATTCAGTTTGCTGTAAAAAATGACAAGGTCTACATTATTGAAGCCAATCCAAGAGCTTCGAGAACTGTACCATTTATCTGCAAAGCCTATCAGGAGCCTTATGTAAACTACGCTGTGAAAGTAATGCTAGGCGAAAAGAAAGTTTCTGATTTTGATTTCAAACCAGTGAAAAAAGGATATGCCATTAAAGAGCCGGTATTCTCCTTCCATAAGTTCCCGAATGTAAACAAGGAACTTGGACCAGAGATGAAATCAACCGGAGAGGCAATTTATTTCATTGATGACCTGATGGACGATTACTTCCTGAAAATCTATTCGGAAAGAAACCTCTTCCTCAGCAGGTAGTCATTTGTAAAAATAACCTGATCAATGACAGAGCGGTATTTTTGAAACCGTTCTGTCATTATTTCAGTTAATATAACTAGTATGAGAGCGGTCGTTATTTTTTTATTAATTGGTTACGTAGTGTATAAGTTCTTCGGATTATTCTTCGGATCTTCCTCGAACTCACGAAAATCCTTCAACCAAAGTACCAGGCGTAAAGAGCCCAATATCAATAAAAACCAGAATAGAAGAAGCAGGGACGGTAAGTCCTTCCAGGGTGGCGAATACGTAGATTACGAAGAAGTAGACTGAGAAGCTTTATCCATAATCACCTCACCGACTGGTCTTCTTTCAATTTTACTTTCCAGCCACGAGATGATATCAAAGTATACAAACGCACGCTTGTCATACTTACTTCTCGAAAGCTGAATCATCTGATCGCGCAAATCACGAAATTTCTCCATCAGCTCGTCGTCAGTACTAATTTTCGACAGATTTTTGATAAAAGACAAAATCCTTTCCTGGAACAAATGTAAATCGTCTTTTTTCAAAAGAAAGCGATAGGTAGAACGCAGATAATACTCGATCACATCGGTGTTTCCCAACTCATAATGCGTAATTAGATTCAGAATTCTGGCAAAAGAATGCACATCTTCCCTGATATCCTGATAGTCAGAATTTAAAATTCTATTGAGCCATTTCAGAGCCTCTCTAAAATTTCCATTTCCAAAATACAGGCAGGTGATTTTATAAAATAAGACCAGCTCCGAATGCTTGTCGAGAAATTCCAGGTATCTTTCCAGCCTAGATTCAATTTTCTTTAGCATTTCTACACCCATCTCGAAATCTCCACGCATGAAATAGCCATTGAACTGATGCGCATAGGCATACTTCGCCAATCTGATTCGTAAATTCTCATTGATCGCAATCAGCGGACTTTTGAAAAGTGACTTTAGCTTACGCTGTGTTTGCCGAAACTCCTGATGGAGCCCTAGCCGGGACTGGGTAGTGAGCAGGTGATTAAGTGCTTTCAGGTAACTTTCAAACAGCCCCGAATCATTTGGGACGTTTTGAAAAAGCGCTACCCATTTTGCCGCTACGTCATGGGAATTCTCTAATTCCTGCAGGAAGTTGTAATAGCTGACATGTATTTCATACCAAACAAGCTTTTCACCAAAAGACAACTGCTCCTGATCGGTGGCCGGAAGTTTCCTTGTAAATATTTCATGTATTTTGTCGTAATCGGATTTATCCCGAATGTATCCGGTTTTAAGATAAAGCGCATTGAGCTCCACAGACAGGTTAGTCAGTTTATGGATTCTTAAAATCTTTTCATTGATTTCATCAGCCTCATAAATAATCTGATTTACCCTCTTCAGGTTATTTTTTCCCAGCGTATAGGGCAGTAGATTTCTTTCCCACTTTAGAATTTCCAGACTTAGCTCCAGGTTTTGCCTGGAAGAGGACTTAATACTTCTTTTCACTTTCTGGATCAACTGCATTCCCTGATTGTATAAACTACGATCGAAGAGCACCTGAATGAAATCTATGTTTTCCCTGATAGAGATATCTTCATGATTGGCACTGGCATAATTTCTCAGCGCGTGCAGAACTTTCTTGTATAAATGAGCTTTTAGGTTACTAAACTGCTCCGATTTGATCCATTTGTTATGCTTCAGCAAGTGTTCTTCATCAAAATCATTCAATTTATCCATTGCATCGAACAGTCTGATATATTTCGCCTCACCACTGTTAAAGACTTTGAAATATCGCTTTTCAGCTTTTCTCATAGACTTTATCAACATGTACAAATGATCTGATCTTACCTTAGACATCGTAGAATTAACATATAAAAAACATCACTTCAACGCATTGAATTAGGTAAAAGTATTCAATATAAATTTAGAAATCGTAATTAAAATTTATTTTAGTTTTTTTACGCAATACCTCAGAGATACATTTGATGAAATAATAATATGGCTTATGAAAGGTGAGGTGTCAAAAGAAAAGGATAAAAAAGTATCAGAAAGCGTTTCTGACGAAGGAAGAGTTTTCATTTTTGATACAACCCTCCGTGATGGCGAACAGGTACCTGGTTGTCAATTAAACACCGAAGAAAAAATCACCATAGCCAAATCACTCGAAGAGCTGGGTGTGGATATCATTGAAGCTGGATTTCCTATTTCCAGCCCAGGCGATTTCAACTCGGTTGTCGAGATTTCCAAAGCGGTTTCCGAACCTGTCATTTGTGCACTATCAAGGGCTGTGGAAAAAGACATCGAATGTGCTGCCAATGCATTGAAGTATGCAAAAAAAGGCAGAATTCATACAGGGATCGGCACTTCTGATCAACATATATTTCACAAGCTAAGGAGTAACAGGGAAGAAATCCTTGAGAGAGGAGCCAAAGCAGTACGGTATGCGAAGAGATTCGTAGAGGACGTAGAATTTTACGCAGAGGATGCCGGAAGAACTGACAATGAGTACCTGGCGAGAGTCGTGGAAGCGGCGATTGCGGCAGGAGCTACCGTTATAAACATCCCTGATACTACAGGTTTTTGTCTACCTGAAATGTACGGAGCTAAAATCAAATACCTGAAAGAAAACGTGAGCAACATTGACAAAGCGATCATTTCATCGCATTGTCATAACGACCTGGGAATGGCTACTGCCAATTCTGTCACTGCCTTGAGAAACGGTGCAAGACAGATAGAATGTACCATCAACGGCATAGGCGAACGAGCCGGAAACACATCTTTGGAAGAGGTAGTGATGAATATCAAGAAGCATAAAGCTTTGCAGTTGCATAGTCAGATTGATACAAGGCTGCTCTATCCTACCAGTCGATTGGTATCGAAAACGATGGGCATGCCTGTGCAACCCAACAAAGCGGTGGTTGGCAGCAATGCATTTGCGCACTCCTCCGGAATTCACCAGGATGGAGTCATTAAAAACAGAGATAATTATGAAATCATTGCACCGGAAGAAGTTGGCGTGATGAAATCGGATATCATCCTGACAGCCAGAAGTGGTAGAGCTGCCTTAAAATTTAGGCTTGATGCTATCGGAATCGTGGTAGAAGGAGAAGAATTAAACAAAATCTATCAGCAGTTTCTATTGATGGCTGATGAAATTAAAGTAGTAGAAGACGAAGATTTGAGAATGTTACACCGAAGATATCAAAAGGTAGCATAAAACGAACATTGTTAGAATAGTCTATAAAATCGTAAGTATGAATTGGAAAGACATGAGCATTATTACTTTCGAAATAATTAGGAATTCATGATTATGAATTTGTACAAGGCTAATTCTTGTATTGAACTCAGATTAATGAAACAAATAGCAACACTTAATTACAGTTTGTAATTAGCATGGCGGGAAAGACATTATTCGATAAAATATGGGACCAGCACGTTGTAAAAAGCGTCCAGGACGGGCCCGATGTGCTATATATCGACAAGCATTTCATTCATGAGGTTACTAGTCCTCAGGCTTTTGCCGGAATTGAAAAGCGTGGTAAAAAAGTAGCACGACCACAGCAGACAATTGCCACGGCCGATCACAATGTTCCTACAAAAGATCAGCATTTGCCGATTCTAGATGAATTATCCAGGAAGCAGGTAGAAAAGCTGACAGAAAACTGCAAAAATCACGACATTGAGCTTTACGGTTTGAATCACCCTTTTCAGGGGATTGTACATGTAATAGGCCCGGAACTGGGCATTACTCAGCCGGGGCTGACGATTGTATGTGGCGATAGTCATACCTCCACACATGGAGCATTTGGAGCAATTGCCTTTGGAATTGGTACCAGTGAAGTAGAGCAGGTGCTGGCTACCCAATGCATTTTACAGCCCAAACCTAAAAAAATGCGAATCACCGTGGAAGGCGAACTTGCTGATGGCGTGGAAGCAAAAGATTTAATCCTGTACATCATTTCCAAACTGACTACCAGCGGAGGAAACGGTTACTTTGTAGAATATGCCGGATCAGCTTTCGAAAATCTTTCAATGGAAGGCCGGATGACTGTCTGCAATATGAGTATCGAGATGGGTGCCCGTGGCGGATTGATCGCCCCTGACCAGGTAACTTTCGATTATCTGGAAGGCAGAGAGTTTGCACCGCAAGGTGAAGAATTTGAAAAGAAAAAACAGGAGTGGCTGGCATTGCATACTGATGCAGACGCTCAGTTTGATGAAGAAATACATTTTGAAGCTGCTGATATTACGCCGATGATCACCTACGGTACTAATCCGGGTATGGGCATTAAGATAGCAGAGGCAATTCCGGCTGAAGAGTCTTTCGATGATGCCTCAGAACAGGCGAGTTTCAAAAAGTCACTCAATTACATGGGACTGAAATCCTCTGAAAAATTGTTGGGAAAACCTGTTGATTATGTATTTATCGGGAGTTGTACCAATGCCAGAATCGAAGACCTCAGAACAGTGGCTTCTATTGTAAAAGGCAAAAGAAAAGCGGACAACATCAATGCTTTTATTGTTCCGGGTTCCAAGCAAGTAGAAAAACAGGCAATCGAAGAAGGACTCGATCAGATTTTCAAAGCCTCCGGTTTTGACTTGAGACAGCCTGGATGCTCAGCATGCCTGGGAATGAATGATGACAAAGTGCCAAAGGGTGCTTATTGTGTCAGCACTTCCAACAGAAACTTTGAAGGAAGACAAGGTCCTGGCTCCAGAACATTTTTGGCAAGTCCCAAAACAGCGGCAGCCACTGCACTTACAGGCTTTATCACTGATATCCGAACGCTCAACTAATGGAAAGATTTGTAAAAATAAAGTCCCCAATTGTGCCGCTACAGGTTGATAATGTGGATACAGATCAAATTATTCCAGCCAGATTTCTGAAGGCCACCACGCGAGATGGTTTTGGTGAGAATCTCTTCAGAGACTGGAGGTTTCATGCAGACGGCGCTAAAAAAGAAGGTTTCATCTTAAATGATGAATCTGTAAAAGGTCAAGTGCTGGTAGCTGGTAAAAACTTCGGAAGCGGATCGAGTAGAGAGCATGCTGCATGGGCCATTGCAGACTATGGTTTTAAAGTAGTGGTGAGTAGTTTCTTCGCTGATATTTTTAAAAATAACGCTTTGAACAATGGAGTGTTGCCTGTCCAGGTATCGGAAGAATTTCTGGCTGAGCTTTTTACAGCATTTGAAAACCAAAAAGACTTTGAGGTCTCTGTAGACCTGGAAAAGCAAATCATAAAAAATGAAATATTAGGCAAAGAAGAATCCTTCGAGATTAATGCCTACAAAAAATATTGTTTGACGAACGGGTATGATGACATTGATTACCTGATGAGTCTGGAAGATGAAATTGTTGCGTTTGAAGAAAAAGTGAATAGTTTATGAAAAAGCATATTGCTGTATTACCAGGAGACGGTATCGGAAAAGAGGTTGTAGCACAGGCTGTAAAAGTGCTCAAAGCTGTTGGTGATGTCTTTGACCATGAGTTCACTTTCGAATATGGATTAGTGGGTGCAGCAGCAATTGACGCCACTGGTGATCCGTTTCCTCACGCGACAGAAAAGCTGTGCAAAAAAAGTGATGCGATATTGTTTGGGGCTATCGGGGATCCGAAGTACGATAACAACCCAAAAGCGAAGATCAGGCCTGAGCAGGGTTTATTGCGAATGCGTTCGGAACTAGGCTTGTTTGCCAATGTAAGACCTGTTGAAAGCTATCCGATACTTTACGATCAAAGCCCGCTGAAAAACGAATTATTGCACGGAGTAGATTTTGTGGTTTTCAGAGAATTGACCGGTGGAATTTATTTTGGTAAACCAAGTGGAAGATCGGAAGATGGCACACAAGCCTATGACACCTGCTTGTACTCTAAAAAAGAAATCACCCGAATTGCAAAAATGGCCTTTGAAGCTGCTGAAACCAGGAAAAAGAAGGTGACAATGGTAGACAAGGCCAATGTACTGGCTACTTCAAGACTTTGGAGAGAAACGGTAGCGGAAGTCGCTAAAGATTATCCGGAAGTTGAACTTGAATTTATGTTTGTAGACAATGCGGCTATGAAAATCATTGTTCAGCCAGCCTATTTTGATGTGATCTTAACGGAAAATCTTTTTGGGGATATTCTTACTGATGAAGCTTCTGTAATAGCTGGTTCACTTGGACTGATTCCTTCTGCCTCATTAGGCGAAAAATATAAATTGTATGAGCCTGTCCATGGGTCATATCCTCAGGTAGCAGGAAAAGATCTGGCTAATCCAACAGCTGCTATACTTTCGGCTGCTATGATGCTCAATATGTCTTTTGGTGCCAAAACAGAGAGCAGAGTAATAGTGCAGGCAGTGAAAGATGCAATGGATAAAGGGTACGTAACACAGGATATCAACAAAGAAAAATATTACAGCACTACCGAAGTGGGTGATGCTATTGTCTCTTCTATCAAATCTGACGAAATCGTCGATTTTGAAGCAGAGACGATCATTTAACGAAGTAACCTTAGTAGAAGACTGAGGTATCATTAAGAATTGTCGGAATGGGTTTTCCAAATTAGACCCTGTTCCTACGCTTTTCAGGAAATCTGAAAACAAAATCTTCTTTTAGTTTCCGGGACATTAATTTGGGTTGTTTGTTTTTATTAATGAAGTCGCCTCAGGGGTGGGGCGACTTCATCCCGGATTCTTTTTTCCTATCCGTTAATCATCTTAGCTACC
Organism: Bacteroidota bacterium; assembly: GCA_038525605.1. Classification (GTDB taxonomy): domain Bacteria; phylum Bacteroidota; class Bacteroidia; order Cytophagales; family Cyclobacteriaceae; genus JANSWY01. Next base: position 26,483 of record JBCBHL010000010.1, on the reverse strand, counting down.
ATCGTTGCGATGGAGGTGTGCATGAAATGCCACGAGATATGATATCAAAAAAAGTCGCCACTATTCAGAAGCGACTCTTGCAGTTAGTGACTATTCATAGACAACTACCTTCGATGATGAACATTTACTTCTTGATAAAATTCACTTGCTTCCTTTCGCCGGCAACTGTATAAGATAGAATATACATACCTGCCTTTAAATCAGTCAGCAAAAGCTTTTGAGATGTATCGCCATCAAACTCCCCTGATACCAGAACTGAACCTTCCAGATTTATCACCTGGTAGCTTACTTTCTCGCTAACCGGCTCAGTCAACTGCATAGTAAACTGGTTCTCCACCGGATTTGGGCTGCCATTCATTGTGATTGCAGGCTTAAACCCAAGGCTAATGCCGTCATCGTTTCCTCCCAGGACAGGAATCTTATCATAATCAACATGCACGTTTAAAGTAATCTGTTCTGAGCAGCAACCCTCTTTGCTAAAACTATAGACGGTCAACGTAACCAAATAATCTCCCTCAACTTCATATGCATGAGATGGGTTTTCAAGAGTAGAGGTAAAACCATCACCAAAATCCCAGAAATAGTTAACTGTGCCAAATCCACCACTGATGCTATATAAATTTGTAAAATCTATCTCATCGTTTTCATCATCTGTTGTGTAACTGAAATCAACTTCAATTTCGCAACCCTTCACGCAATCTACCTGAATCTTGGTTTTAACCTCCTTGCTGCAGCACTCAGTACCATTGTAACCAACAACTGTAAGTGTAATTTCATACTCTCCGTTTTCATCATATTCATGAGAAACCACAGGACCTGATCCTACTACTCCATCTCCAAAATCCCAATGCCATGCAACAGGATGAGTTGTTCCCCCAAATGGACTGGAGCCTGAAAAGGTAAAGACGCATTCCATCTCTGCTACTGCAATAGATGGTTTTAGAGCGCATGGACAATTGATTACTACCTGCTTGGTAATCGTCTCCGTACAACAGACGCCATTTTCATCTATTGCACTCATTGTCAGGGTGACATTATATGTGCCATTGTATTGATAGGCATGTGTCGGATCTGACAGAACTGAAGTTGAGCCATCGCCAAAATCCCAATGATAACTGACAGGCGTTCCACCAGTCCAGGTACTGTTGTTGATAAATTTCCTTTTATTACAATCAGATTTACTGGTGTTAAATGAAACGATATCAAAGGCAGGTAAGGCACCACAGTCCCGACAGTTTTTTCTGTTGATCGTCAGGTTACCGCAAATCATAAAAGCCGTATATGAACTCACGTTGTTAACTGTAAATTCAATCACATTGGCACCTCCGGGAATCAGATCGCCAGGAGATATGGAAAGCACTCTTGTGGCCAATGGTGAAAAATTCACCACAGGGAATGTGTAAGAATTACCATTGACAATTACCTCAGACACACTGTTGTCAGCACCGATTCTATTTAGGTTAAAGATAGCGGATGTTACCTCACACGTATCTAATTCAAAACTCATTCGATACGTATAATCGCCAGGTTCCACGGCATCACCACTAGCTTTGGTTCTCACCACATGATTGGTCCCATCTGCGATGTAAGGACTGATCCAGTTACCACAATTATTGGTACTATATGGGCTGGCGCTTCCCGAACCAAAAACTACCTGATTCGACGAAATGAATGCAGGTACAAAAACAGCAGCACCCGGTACTTTTACTTCCCAGGTAGCATCCGGAGAACCGGCAGGACCGGATACTCCCGTTGTTAAATCAATTACAAGTTGTGCACTACTTGTATATGATAATAAAACAGCAATAATTATAAAAAATCTTGTTTTCATTACATAAAAGTTTGTTACATATCCTTGTGTCTGAAAAGACATAGATTGTTACCCACGATTATATATCTGATTAAGATTTCTTTACAAGTGGTCGGTCATTCTCCACAGATTGATTCCAATATGCATGGCAGCCCCTTATTTTTCGTCGTTAGTCATCCTTTGAATAAACTGAAATAGCTGACGTTTATAAACTTCCCCGCCCGTCTCAAAGAGGCCGAAATGTTCTCCGCCTTCAACAATGATCAATTCTTTCTCTTCGGAACCCAATGCTTCATAGAGTAGTTTGCCATATGTCACTGATATATTATCGTCGCTATCACCGTGAGCAATCAAAACGGGATTAGTAATTTTAGCAGCAGAGATTATCGGTTTCACCTCTTCGGGGTTGAAATCAGCAATTTTTCCGGCATTTTTCAACACGTAGTCCGTCAGCCATTTACTTCCTACCCCGGCGGTAAATCTTTTTTGATAATCTGACACGATGACATCCAGTTCCGTAAAAGTACTTTCGATCAGTCCGAAGGAAATTCGATCATCTGCTGCCATTGCCTGCAAAGCAACCGCTCCACCCAAAGAATTGCCCCAAACTCCAATTTTCTGAGTTGAACTTTCTAACAGCAGGTAATCCACGATCTGCATGACATCTGACTTTTCGAAATAGCCATAGGTACAAAACCTACCACCACTTTTACCATGCGCTCTTTGATCGAATACAATCGACTCCCATCCAAGTGCAGATAATTCTTTAGCTAACGGAAGAAAATGCTCTTTGCAGCCACCTATTCCGTGTATGAGAATGATCGTTCCTTTGGTAGGTAATTGGGATTTAATATGATAACCTCTTAATGCGATTGAGTCTTTGGTGGATATTTTCAAATCTGTCGCATCTAAGCCTAAATCCGACGGGCGAATTTCCCCAACAATCCGCGGAGGTGAAATGATCATGTAGGGAGCCACGTGTACGGACAAGTACCAAAGCACTACTGAAAATATCAAAACCATGAATGGCAATGCTTTTAGGAACCAGATCAGTTGTTTCATAATGACAGCAAAAATTGAAGTATTCAAGATTGCTTACGCATTAAAAGCCTATTGGTTATTATTAAAATGCTACACTACACTCATTTCTGATGAACAGGAACCTTCAAATAACTGAGATTTTACCGGAATGACGTAAACGAGCTTTTGCCTGTTTTACTTCAGAAGCAAAGAAAAAAGGACTGCCGATTTCTCGAACAGTCCAGGGCTAGGAGAACGTAACCTCCAACTAAAACTATTTTGAATGTCTCATGTCTCTAATCTTGTGTACGCCATATGCAACGCCTCCTGCCAGCAATAAACTCAAACCTCCGTCAATAGGAGTTGCAGGAGGTCCCGCAGGACCCTGAGCATATACAGGCATTATAAAAAAAATTATGTACATTAATAAGGATATTCTTATCATTGTTTTCATTTGTATACAGGTTAATTTTTTAAAAAAATTCTTTCTGTTTTGCTACCAACTTTAATCAGGTAAACTTGTCCGCTTTCCAGGTTAACAGGTAAGTCCATAACTTCATCTTTGTTTTTAATTTGCTCATAGGCAATGAGTCTACCTTGTAAATCATAAATAGCTATTACATCTTCATGACCTTTGTAATAAAATCGCAGATTGTGCTCTTCCAAAGAAAGAATCCGGAGTAGATCTTTTTGATGATTCGACTCTATTGCGTTAACTACGGAAAGATTCGAAAATCTTAAAGCGAATCTCTTTTCTGATAATGCCTGATGTGTATAAAATGAATAGGTATCTCCTGGCTGAAACGAGATCTCCTGATCTTTCATACGATCAAACAGGTAGACTTTTCTATTCAAGAAAGAAGTAGTTGCTTCGTCAAATCTTAGGAGATAGTGACCGCTTTTCTCAACATCGAATCCTAATTCTAGCTTTAAATCAGATATTTCGTTCGGGAATGTCTGAATAGTCATTTTCTTATCTTCCATCCAGGAATAAAAGTCCAGTTCCATATCAGATTCTAACAGTTCAGCACCAGTTTTATTTTCTGACTGATCCTCCGTAAAACCTACAATCGTATTTTTAGAAATATATTCACCGTCTTTTACATAAAGCAATGATAAAGACAGACTGACAGGCGTGTTACCCCTGAAAAAAAATCCATCAGCATTGTCAGTAGTACTTTGCATAGCTGGATTAAAAACCACCTCTCTATCGGTTCTTTTAGCTCTCACAAAAAAAGCCTGACCAGCAGCAATGTGTCCATCAAAATCAAAGATTGATTTAGCGCCACTAATTCCGTCGTCTTGTATGGGATCAAAAGCACCTCTGCTGAAAGAGGTCGAGCCTACTCTGGAAACGGTCAGGTAAGCCCCACCTCTTTTATCTCCGGAGTTGACAAGGCCATCATTCCAAATCCAAACAGTGCCGGTAATGACATCTTCATTGTTCAGGTCATTAACCAACTTTGAATATTGTATTGGAGCGGCATATGGATTGGCCAATAAGTTGTAGCCTCCATTTTGATTGGTTATGGGTACTCTTGCTATTCCTGTCTGTAATTGCCCTTCTACTGCAACCTTGTAGGTGGTAGCATTACTCCCTATAAACAATCCTCTCCCTGCATGTAACAAACCAAGAGAACTTGGAATGTTAAAATCATTAGCTGATTCATCAAAATCGAAAACAAAATCAGCATGTAAGTCACTGATTCGTACAGATGTCATAGGCGTTCCAAATGTCGATAGTGCAGCCGACCCTTTTAGATTGCGTTCAAATCTTTGAGTCCCGTTCCCGAGCCTGTTTCCCAATATTCTGAATACACTACCCGACTCTATAATTACCCGGCTATCGGTATTCATTGGATCTGCCATATGTGTAAAATCACCGGCAACTGTCAAAATTCCTGCCTGATCTTCATCAAATGCACTGTTTTTAATGGTAATGCCACTGTTAATATCGATGAACAAATCATCAATTTCGACATTTTCGCTGGCCGGGATCACAGGCATATTATTGATGATTGATTGATCCGGGATAAGAACATCGCTACCTGATACAGGTACAGATCCTCCTTGCCAGTTATCAGGATCGCTCCATTTATCGCTCTGACTTCCATCCCATACGAATGGAGGATCGTTAAATAATACCTTTATTCCGGAGAGTGATGTGCCATTCAGTACCAGATCGGATACCCCTGATGTAAAGGCAGTTCTGTCAAAGTTGATAAATAGATTATCGACACCATCGTCATTATCCTGGTTTAAAGCATTGCCAGTAAGCGTTAATATGGCGGCATCTCCATCCGGAGATACCTGAATTTGTGGAGATAGACCCTGGGGTAAATTCGTTATTGTAAATTTGTTTGACGGAATTAATGCACCTGCATCCGCAAAAGTTTCACCTGCAATTGACAATTGTATGCTTCCGGAAATAGATCCATCATCCTGATTTAGGGCTTCTAAAAAAACGCCTGCGTCCAAATCAATGCTAACAATCTCATCCAGACCAGTCAGAAGAATTAATTTACTACCATCACTTGAGTAAGAAATATCCCTGATGGATATATTTCCAAGTTGCGGTGCAATGTCAGATACGGTTAATACATTTTGGATTGTTGCTGTCGATAGATTAAAAGGTGAGGATAAGCTGTAAGAGACCACTTTACCAGTTGAAAAATCGCAAACTATGAATAATCTCCCATCCGGCGAAAAATTGATGCCCTGAACACTTCTCAGTACTGAAGACAAGTCGATGGGATAACCGTTTCTACCATTTAATGCTGCTGACTCAAGATCGTAAGGTGTATTAAGGTCTATCCTTAAGATTGATGTTCCATCTGCATGATACAGGATCCTACCGTCATTTGAAAAGGCAAAAGCAGTAGCCCTGTTTTCTGCATCGTAAGTTCCGTTCAATGTTGCAGTTGTGATATCAAATGGAGTAGAGCAACTGTAATAGTAAATGTTATTGCCAGGGTTGACTCTGCCACTACGACCAGAAACAAACAACCTGGTTCCATCGTGGGAAAACTGAAGAGCCAGTGGGTTGTTTTCGATGACAGAAAGATCTAAACTTTCTGCACTGCCAACCGTAAAATCAGCGCTGGCTATATCGAAAGGAAGTGGTAAATCAAACTGATATACCTGATCACTCAAGCCCGTGATATAGATTTTAAGACCATCAGGAGAAATATAAAATCCCCTCGCATTATTCTCGATAGTAGAAACGCTTACCGGGTTCCCCGCCGACTCAGAGAAAGTCGCATGGGATATATCAAAAGCATTTTGATAAGTAATAAAACCTATTTCCGGTTTAGGGTCGCTTATAACAGTAAAGGCCCAGTCTTCACCCGTTAAATCTCCGATGGTTGTAAATCCGGCTGATCCATCCGGATACACGTCATCATTTTCACTTTTTAAAATGCTTAATCCTTGCCCGTCGGAACTCACTTTGAAAGTGTAGAGTGTATTGATTGTTAAGTTGATATTGAGATCACTTAAATTGAATATAAGTTCTCTGGAAGAGGGTGTAATTCTATATGACCCTATTTCATCCGGTTCAAAGACTTTGGAACCGAGTAAGTCATTGGGATCTAATGAAGCACCAAAGAAAACTTCCACAGTGATATTAGCAAACACGCTTGCGTTACTCCTCAAATTAATCTGGTCGAGTGATCCGCTTCCGCAAAATCGGAAAGTCTGATTGAAAACTGCGAAATTCCTGAAAATATCACCTTCATTTTGTTTGACGAAGCACTGGGAAGAAGCTTTGAAGAATGTTAAAACCATGATTAAAACCAAGAAGGCACTCATCTTACGATTATTCATTTTTTTAATTCTTTTTCGGTTAATTAAAATGACCTGGTATTCCCAGCTGCTAAAGTGATTTGAAATAGTGATGCATGAAAGTGAGATGAGTATTCGGACGGTTTAAATGATCCTTTGGACCATCTTTCTACCAAAGGGCGAAAACTACTCAGGAGATGCTTATTCGTGAAATGTCCAAATATTCAATAGAATGGTACGTTTGCTCATTCTGATTTTTAGGTAGGGAAAAGTTCGCCAGATTTAGAGAATACTAATTTTTATCAACAATGAATTATCACAAAATACAATGTGGATTATTAGGATTCTTTCTTCTAACGATCATGACAACTTCACAAACATTTTCCAGACAGAGTGATCAAGGTATCACATCTCCTTCGCATTCAAAATATGTAGGACAGTTCGTGTTTTCTAAAGACCCAGCGGCGATTCAATATGAAAATGAGAAGCCAGAGCTTTTTGATACGAAATTCAAAGCCTCCGAACCTTTATATACGCGGTTATATCTTAAAAAAAGTATTACCAATACACCTCATAATGGTGAAAAGTCCTACAATGCTGTGTTGATGTATTCTTTGAAAATAAATGGCAAGACCGTGCCACACATCAAAAGCTTTGGGTCTTATCGTCATTTTAAAAAAGAAGATCTTACCTATTACACAGAAGAACTCAACGGATCAGAACAGCAAGACTTATGGACGACCTGGAGACTGGCATTGCTACCTATGGAACATGATCCGGAAATGAAATATGGCAATGTCAATATAGCTGCCCGAAGTTTTGTTCTGGCTCTGTTAAGTGAACCTGCTGGTGAACATACCATAGAGCTTCAAATGCATTCTCAGGATTTTAACTCATCCAAAAAAACAGAAGTCTTAGTAAAAGGCAGTTTTACGTTGCAGGTTACTGAAGCCGATAAAAAGAAGTTAGCTTTTATGTACACTCCTCCACTTCCAGTAGATGAGTGGCAGGATGGAAATAAGCAGGCATTGGTCAAGGAACTTGCAGAAGCATTTCAAAAAGAACTGGATAAAAAGCCAATATTAGTAGGACTTTACGGGAGAGGATGGAATGAAGGGACTTATTCGCTGAGCGGTCAAAAGTATCGAAAACTATCCGCCTGGGCAGTTTTTGAAGATACTAACGGGGATGGACAGGTACCCATTACAACTTTTAACTGGATCAGTGATTATTCCGGAAGTACCTGGACCAGATTGAGGTTCGATAGTCACTGCCTGAGCTGTCCTGATTGGAATGTAGAAGTAGCGGCGGTAAAAGCAGTTGCCGGAAAATGATTTTCAGTGATTTCTATGTGGCTTAATGTTGGCAGTAATGAAATATGAAATAAAAAAATTGGTAATCTTAATAATGAGTGGTTTTTTTCCTTTGTTTGGTTTAGCTCAGACTGGACCGGGTGGAGTGAATACAAACAATGAGTTTTGGGTATTAGCTGGTTCAGGAATTACTTTATCAGATACTGATGTCACGACATGGGCTGATTTAAGTGGAAATGGAAATGATGCCATACAAGGAATCAGTTCTGAAAGGCCATCATTTGACTCATCACCGATCAATTATAATCCATCTGTTTATTTTGATGGAACAGACGAACATCTGGACATAAACAATTTAATTGCTTCAGGAAGCAGTGCTGTTCATGTCTTTGCAGTTGGAACGAACGAAGGTGGAGGAGATGACTGGCATTGTATGGTTTTTGGACAATCTTCTGCGGCGTGGACAGGTGGCGGATATGGTATAACAGCGTTAAATACAATATCAACCGCTTTTGGATTTTGGGTAAATGATTTCTCTGGCAATAGAGTATTCGCAACTTGGTCAAATCGGCCATTTGGTGTAGTCGAAGGCAAATATGATGGAACTAATGTTGAGTTTTTATTAAACTCTTTATCATATGGTATTGATCCCTATACAGGAAGTGTTGGAGATAATGGATCCACACATTTGGGAGGAGGAAATAATACATCATTTAATCACAAAGGTTTCATTTCTGAAGTTGCTATTTATAGTTCTGCCCTATCTGGAACGGATCAAGCTAAAATAAATTCATATTTTGGAGTTAAGTATTCTATTACTCAAGATAGGGTTGGTATGAACGGAAATTACCTGAACAGTTTAGGAAATACGGTTTTTTCTGATGACGGGGTTGACACTTATTGGAATGACATTATTGGATTGGCAAGAGATGATAATTCAACTTTAATGCAAAAGCAATCACAAACTCCTGATGATGCTACAAGAATCTATATTTCCACGTTAACAACTGATAACACTTCCAATACTGGCACATTTGCCTCTGATAATCAATTCGTTGTTATGGGACACAACTCAGCTACCATGAATAGTAATGGATCAACTGAATTCCCATCCGGATTAGGCATATTCAGTAGACTAGAACGAGAATGGAAAATAACAAATACCAATTTTGACGGGACTTTTTCTATTGATATGAAACTGAACGCAACTTCTGTTAATCCTGTTGATTTGGGAATATTGTTAGATACGGATAGTGATTTGTCCACGGGTGCTTCATTAATTTTCCCAACAATGTCATATAATGATGATGTATTAACCATTTCCGGACTATCAACTACTGATTTTCCCATTAATAGCACTCATTATTTCACTGTTGTTTCTGTAGATGCAGGTACTACCCTTCCAATTGAGTTAGTTGATTTCACAGCCAGACCAATTACCAATGAATATGTACAATTAAACTGGCAAACAGCATCAGAAACAAACAACAGTTTCTTCACGATTGAGCGCTCTAGAAATGGGGAAAACTGGCAAGAGGTAAATAAAATTGATGGTGCAGGAAATTCTTCTTCGATTTTAAGCTATTCAGATATTGACCATACCCCATTTGATGGGGTTTCATACTATCGCCTGAAACAAACCGATTATGATGGTCAATTTGAATATTCTCATATAAGAAGTGTCAATATTTCACAGGTGGCAAACTCGCAAATAAAAGTATATCCTAATCCTGCAAAGAATCAAATCATTGTAATAGGAAGTTTCGATGAGTTATCAGGATTTGCCCTTTACAATTCAACAGGACAAAATGTAACTTCATTAGTTAATCAACTTTTAACTAATGAAACCCAATTGGTGATTGATATATCCAAATTAAATGTAGGAATGTATTATATTAAAACCAGAACTATCACCAACAAGGTGTATAAACAATAACTGTTCATACACGGGACGATATCAATGTAATATGTAATCCCTATTTTTCACTAGTTGATTATCTTAGGTAGTCAAATAAATAACAGGAAATGAACATGATCAATTGAATAAGGTAACCTTACATACAATACTTTTATTGATCTGGCCAATTGTCTCTTTTGGTCAGATTAATAAAGTATTAGACAGTTTGGAAAATTCTGAAAGCTTCACAGAAACAGCAATGCTTGCCTATTGCGACTCTTTATTGGCAGGGAAAAGTCTGAAGCCAACAGAATCGGTGTATGTTTATGTACACATGAGCGACGCCTGTTATTACCTGGAGGATATCAATAAAAGCCTGTATTACAGCCGACTTGCCATCGACAACATGACGGACGACTATCCAATTAGTGAAAAAGCTACTCTTTATAACAATCATGGCCAAAACTTCAACTTTCTTGGGGTAATGGATAGTGCCCTGATATTCTATAAAAAGAGTTTAGAAATGGCCAAAAACGTAAATGATAGCACTACCACTGCTGAGCTTTATAATAACATAGGAGTGATCAATTATCAATCTGTCAACCTGGTCGAGGCATTGCAATACTTCGATAGTGCTGCAGATTTGAGCTATGAACTCAAAGACAAAGTGGGGCTAAGCTACTCTTTGAGAGCAATAGCATCCATTCAGATTATTTACAATGATTATGAAGTAGCCCTCAGAAACTTACAAGACGCCCTGAGATATAGCGAAGGTGCTGATTCGGCCCATAGGTGTACTATTTATTACAGCCTGGGGAAGCTATCAGTTAAACGCATCAATCAGGCAGATGCTGACAAATTTGAGCAACTATGTAAATCCTGTTTTGACAAAGTTTCCGACCAGACGGCATTGAACTATTACTATACATTAAAAGCTGAAAATGCATTTCTAAAAGGAGACACTGCTACTGCTGTTAGCGCGATAGACTCTGCTATTCTCCTGTCAGGAATGATAGGTGATAAGATAGAGGAGATGAAAAACTACATGTTGAAGATAAAATTTCGAGGAGAAATTTCCGACATCTCTAAGCTGAAAGCTTATAAGGCGCTTGCTAAAGAAAAAAACTTAGTAGGTGTTCTGTTAGCGGGCTATGATGCGCTTCAATTAAAGGCATTAAAAGAAAAGAATTTTGAAGCAGCATACTTTTACAGAGACAGTCTTGAAAATGAAAAGAGAGCATTTGAATTAGATAAAAACCGGCTGATGCTGTATGCGCAGAGTAGTAAATACAACTTATTAAAAAAAGAAAGTGAGATTTCTCTTACCAAGCAAAGACTTTATACCCAACGACTTTATGCATTTATCATTTTTGGTGTTTTGATATTTGCTGCTTTAACAATCATCATATTCTTAATATACAGGCAAAAAAGAAGCAAATTAGACCTTCTACGTAAGCAGCTTGAAAAAGAAGCTGAATTACAAAAGAAAGTATTGGAAAATGAGTCTAAAGCACTCAGAGCACAGATGAATCCACATTTTATGTTCAATGCGCTCAACAGTATCAAAGGTTTAATCATCAAACAACAAGACAAAGAAGCTGCAAAGTATATTTCCAGGTTTTCAAAATTGATCAGATCAGTTTTAGACAATAGCAAAAGCAAAGAAATCTCATTAGAGAAAGAATTAGAGACACTAAAAAACTACATTGAGTTAGAAATGCTCAGATTCAGAGATGGGTTTTCTTATCAAATCAATTTATCGAGTAATGTAAATGCTGAAGAGATACTGGTACCGCCAATGATGATCCAACCATTCGTCGAAAACGCAATTTGGCATGGTTTCAAAAATAATAAAAGAGCAAATAACTTCTATATTTCAGTGAGGGTTCTGGATAATGAACTAATGGTGCAGATCGTGGATAATGGAGTGGGTAGAAGTAAGTCTGCTACACAATCAATGAGTGGACACAGGTCCTACGGAACAGAAATAACAAAAGAGCGTATCGGCCATTTTTCCAATGACAATCATCAAAGACTTGTGTACAAAGATCTTTATGATGAACACAACGAAGCAACTGGGACAGCTGTCAGCATTAAAATACCAATAAAAATATGAAAGATCAGATAAAATCAGTGCTGGTGGACGATGAACAATTATCGTTAGATACACTAAAATGGCAATTAAGTGAGTTTTGTCCTGAGGTAGTCATTACAGGGGCTTTTGACAATCCAAATGAGGCTGAGGTTTTCCTGAATGAAAATGAAATAGATATTTGCTTTCTGGATATTGATATGCCGGAAATGAATGGATTCGAATTACTAAAACAGGTAAAAAACAGATCCTTTGACGTCATATTTGTAACAGCCTATTCGGAATATGCTATTAAAGCATTTAAAGTAAGTGCATTTGACTATTTATTAAAACCGATTGATGAGGATGATCTGGTCACCTGTATGAAAAACTATTCGATGAAAGCAAAAGACAATATTGCCCAGAGAATAGATTTGTTGTTTCATCAAATCCAAAACAAATCTGACGTCCCGGAAAAAGTGGCCTTTCATACTTCTGAGGGCATTCATATTGTGAAGCAAAACCAGATCATACATCTGGAGGCACACAGAAATTACACGACTATTTACCGCGAGAAAGATTCATCGATCATTGTGAGTAAAACATTAAAGGAAGTGGAAAAACTTCTTAGTAATGACCAATTTTTCAGGATTCATCAATCGCATACAATCAACTTATCAAAAGTAGATATGTACCATCGTGGCAGAGGAGGAAGTGTAACCATGAACAATAGTGAAACACTACCTGTCAGTAAGGATAAAAAAGAAGAATTTCTGAATAAACTGGAAAACATTGTCAGATTTTAAGTCAGGTGATAAATTTAGAAGATTAAAAAGGAAAGCAAATAACAGGTGTCGTATAATAACTGTAAAAATTGGCTGATATAAATAACTCTTGACCAGAATGCCTGCAATGAAACAAAAAATAATATCTTTGCCTCTTCCTTAACAATGAGTATAGTATGGCTTGGTTTGAGAGAAAAAACAAAGGGATTAATACTCCTACAAAAGACAAGAAAGAAGCTCCTGACGGGCTTTGGTATAAGACACCCAGCGGAAAAATTGTTCACATAAGAGAATTAAAGAACAATCAATATGTGAGCCCCGAAGATGATTACCACGTAAGAATTGGCTCTAAAGAATATTACGAAATCCTATTTGATGACAACCAGTTTGAAGAACTTGATGCTGATTTAGTATCTGGTGACCCACTGGAATTCAAAGATTCGAAAAAATATCCGGACAGAATTGTAGCATCCCAAAAGAAAACGGGATTAAAAGATGCTGTAAGATCTGCCCAGGGAAAAATAAATGGAATGGACATTGTGATTTCCTGCATGGATTTCTCCTTTATTGGCGGATCGATGGGATCAGTTGTGGGAGAAAAGATTGCCCGTGCAATTGACCACTCCCTCAAGCACAAAATTCCATTTTTAATGATCTCAAAATCCGGTGGTGCCAGGATGATGGAAGCCGGTTTTTCACTTATGCAGATGGCAAAGACTTCCGCCCGACTGGCGCTATTGTCAGAGGCGAAAGTACCTTACATTTCGCTACTCACTGATCCTACCACTGGTGGTGTAACGGCATCATATGCCATGTTAGGAGATTTCAATATCGCTGAACCGGGAGCATTGATAGGTTTTGCTGGTCCCAGGGTTATTAGAGAAACAATCGGGAAAGACTTACCAAAAGGATTTCAAAGTTCTGAGTTTGTTTTAGACCACGGATTTCTCGATTTTATAGTCGACAGAAGAAACCTTAAAACAAAACTCACGAGTTTATTAAAACTTTTGAAAAATTAATCAACAATTTCAATAAACAATCTGTTGCATTGGTCTGAGAAGCTTTTAGACAGGAATTATTCGACAGGAATAGCCCTTTAAAAAAAGAGTTCTCTTATATTTGTAACTGATTTCAACAACAAACATTTTTGATAAATGTCTACAATTATAATAACTGCAATTCTGGCATTTACCGCAGTAATCCTACTGTTGGTATTTGTGTTGTTATTTGCCCAGTCTAAACTGGTGCAATCAGGTCCTGTTAATATAATAGTGAATGGGGATGAAGCAAACCCAATCGTTACCACAGCAGGTTCTACCTTATTGAACACACTGTCAGCACAAAAAATCTTCCTTCCTTCCGCATGTGGAGGTGGTGGAACCTGTGCTATGTGTAAGTGTACAATCAGTGAAGGTGGGGGAGATGTATTACCAACTGAGGTTGGTCATTTGAGCAGAGCCGAGCAGAAGGAGAAAGTAAGATTGTCATGTCAGGTGAAGGTAAAACAGGATATGAGAATCGAGATTCCTGAAGAAATCTTCGGTATCAAGAAATGGGATTGTGAAGTGGTTTCCAACTACAACGTAGCTTCTTTCATTAAGGAATTTGTTGTGAAGCTTCCAGAAGGCGAAATACTCGATTTCGAAGCGGGAGGTTATATTCAGGTTGATGTTCCACCGGTAGTATGCCACTTCAAAGACATGGACATCGCTCCACACCCTGATGATCCTGCTGGTCCGGACAAGTTCAAAGAAGATTGGGACAAGTTTGGTCTTTGGGACTTGACAATGGAGAACAAAGAAGAAATTTTCAGAGCTTACTCTATGGCCAACCACCCTGCGGAAGGTAACATTGTCATGCTTAACATTAGAATTGCTACTCCACCTTGGGACAGAGCTAAAAACAAGTGGATGGAAGTAAATCCTGGTATATGCTCTTCTTATGTATTTACCAGAAAGCCTGGTGATAAAGTAACAATTTCAGGTCCTTATGGTGAATTCTTCATCAAACCTACTGAAGCTGAAATGCTTTACATCGGTGGTGGTGCAGGAATGGCGCCTATGAGATCACACCTTTTCCACCTATTCCACACGTTGAAGACCGGAAGAAAAGTAACTTACTGGTATGGTGGTAGATCGAAAAGAGAATTGTTCTATCTTGACGATTTTCAGAAGATAGAGAAAGAATTCCCGAACTTTAAGTTCTACTTGGTCCTTTCAGAGCCTGTACCTGAAGATAATTGGGTAGCCAAAAAAGATGTGAATGATCCCGAAGGAGATGGATTCCTTGGATTTGTACACCAGGCAGTGATCGATCAGTATTTAAGCAAGCATGAAGCTCCGGAAGAAATTGAATTCTATTTCTGTGGACCTCCATTGATGAATGCTGCTGTACTGAAAATGTGCGACGACTGGGGAGTTCCTGACGAAAACGTGTCATTTGACGATTTCGGCGGATAAAAATATTAATCCTACTTTTAAAGGGCTGTTTCATTTTTTTGATACAGCCCTTTTTTGTTAACTTTCATATTTAACATTGTGTGATTCAATCACACAGTTCTTTACTCGAGCATACACATATTCTATTATGGACCCTAAGCTTTTTTTTGACCCTGTATCTGACGAAATAGCCTTCGATAACTATAAAAACAATAGCGTTTACAACGCCATTTCAATCAACAGAGGCAAACTCCCGGATCTCGACGGTGTTGATATGGCCATCGTCGGACTTAAAGACACACGTTCGGGTGGAGAAATCAAGAATATGGAAGATGCTCCGAGAAGAATACGGGAGAAGTTCTATCACCTGAAAAAGGGAAGCGGAAGGTACAGGATTGTAGATCTTGGTAATCTGAGAAATGGTCCTCAACTCGATGACACCTATCTGCGACTCAAAGAAGTATGCGAACATTTACTTGAAAAAAACATCCTTCCTTTAATTATTGGTGGGGGACATGATTTTGACTTTGCCCAGTATTGTGCCTACGAATCAATGGATAAGCTGGTAACGCTCATTAACATAGATTCAAAATTTGACCTGGAAGACTCTGCCAATGAGCGGGAGTCTCACATACACAAAATCATAGCGCATGAGCCTAATTTCCTTTTCAACTACAGCCACATCGCTCATCAAAGTTACCTGGTGGATGAAAAAGAAAATCAATTACTAGAGAGTCTTTCATTCGATGCTTTCAGACTTGGTGTAGTAAAGGAAAACCTGAAAGAAATGGAGCCGATCATTCGCGATGGGGATTTACTCTCTTTTGATCTGTCAGCTATCAAATCGTCATATGTTCCTGGCACATCAGAAAGACTGGTATATGGTCTTACAGGAGAAGAAGCCTGTCAGATTTGTTGGTATGCCGGATTAAATGACAAATTGAGCAGCTTAGGTCTTTACGAATATGATCCTGGCTATGATTCGGAAGACTTCCAATCAGCATTTGTTATCTCTACGATGATGTGGTATTTCATCGAAGGCTTTTATCACAGGAAAAAAGAAAGTGTGTTTCGTTCCAATGACTATCTGGTTTATGAAGTAGCCACAGGCATGGACCCGGAAACAATCAGGTTTTACAAGAGTAAGCTGTCAGAAAAGTGGTGGATGGAGGTTCCCTACCTGGCCGATGGAAGAAATATGAAAAGAAACAGAATCATTCCCTGCAGCTATTCTGATTATGAAACCACCTGCAACGGTGAATTACCTGAAAGATGGATTAATATACAATCGAAAATCCTTTAGTTAATTATGAATTATTCAATTATGAATTCATAATTATTAGTAATCTCGTGTAGGCCTGCTCTCTGAAAAAAGGCTTTCAAATCAACAGTTAGTTTCGTTATGAATGACACCTTCAATACTAAATGAAACCTGATCTCCAAATAACTGAAAGTCATAAATACGAGTATTTTCATCTGCCATGAAAAAGCCAAAAGTATCAATGCGAGCTGCTAGATCATCCAGTATTGAGAATACCTGATTATTGACACAATCTTCGAATTCTTTAAGAGTATCTAATTGTAAAGTGTTAAAATCAGATTCTATCAACTGACCAGTATATTGATTTCCATTAACTTCACTGATTTGAATAGTTGCTACCTGAATATGACGAAGGTCTTTTATTTTCACAATCATTTTCGTTCCAGATATTGTTTTAACAAATTTATAACCTATTTTGAGAACTTGGTGCTTACGTATTGCGTTAGCCGCTTCAATTGAATACAAAATACCCTGATTATGGAAAGCTTTCTGAAAGGTAATTTATTGCAGGTACTGCTCACCATCGTGATGGTATTCTTATTCATCATCGTTCGGTCGATTGTGAGAAAACTGGTCATCAAACATGCCCGCAAAAACAAGATGGCTTATTCCCGTGAGCTCTATGTTAAAAAGCTCATCATGGTTGTTCAGGTGCTATTATTTCTCACCATCATCGGGGTAATCTGGGAAATCTCACTGAAAGGCTTATCACTCTATTTTGCCTCTGTGTTCACGGTGATTGGTGTTGGGCTTTTCGCCAACTGGTCGATTCTAAGCAACATGACAGCTTCCGTTATTCTGTTCTTTTTCTTCCCATACCGCATAGGTAATAAAATCAGAATCATTGATGGAGACAATTCTGTTGAAGGTACAGTGGTAGATATTACGCTGTTTTATATACAGATCGAAACTGATGAAAAGAAGAAGTACTCTTATCCCAACAACCTGGCAATCCAAAAAGCGATATTGGAAAAGTAAGTAGTTTGTAATAAGTTGAGGCATTTCGCATACTAATCATAAAATTGATTGAATGCGATAATCTGATATATGAAGATCAAGAAGAAACATCATGCCCTGTTACAAACCTATCATCGACTAAAAACTGAGCATTTCAGCTTTGACAGAATATCCTCATACTTTCGCAATACTGATCATTCAAATTATCGACAAGTAATATCCGATGCTACCTGCCAGGATCTGGATTTTGACGAGCTGTTTATGCTAATGGACAGAACTTGCTCCAAAGTAGGTCAGCAATATCTTTATCATACGCTTCGCACGATTCCCGAAGAAGATAACAGGGTTAATCAAATGGAAAGACTCATCAGCTTTTTTCAATCGGAAAAAAAGTCAAAAGACCTGTCGATCATCAGCCTGCACGCGTTGAGTAAACCATCGGCTTACTTCCTACAATCGCTGATTTATTCAAAACACATCGAAAAACCCAAATGGTTCTGGGCTATCAGACTATCATCAGTCCTGACGATACTTTCAATAATTCTGACTTTCATTAAGCCCATTTTTTTCTTGCTGCTGCTAGTGTTGTTCACTACTAATTTTATAGTGCATGTTTGGAATAAAAACAATATTCATCGCTATTCAAATGCGATTCCACAGATATTGCTATTGGAAAAAGTGACTAGCCAGTTACAAAAGCTTGCGATTCCGGGCAGCGATGATCAATCTATTAGCGATGCGCTGAAGACCATTAAAGAAATTAAATCCAAAGCTCGCTATTTTAAATTGGAAGCGAGGATGGAAAGTGATGCAGCACAAGTTGGCGAGATGTTCCTCGAGTTAATCAAGACCTTATTTTTAGTCGAACCGATTTTTCTTTTCAACATCCTCGATAAGCTCGATAGCAAACGAAAGGAAATAGAGACTTTGTTTCAGTTTGTAGGTG
This sequence comes from Bacteroidota bacterium, assembly GCA_038525605.1. Classification (GTDB taxonomy): domain Bacteria; phylum Bacteroidota; class Bacteroidia; order Cytophagales; family Cyclobacteriaceae; genus JANSWY01. Next base: position 8,142 of record JBCBHL010000010.1, on the reverse strand, counting down.
CCGTAGATGTGGCTATTTCCGTGGATGCTTACCGCAATAGCCTGAATTATTACAGCAAGCCTGAATTTATCACTGCTGAAAAGTCGTTTGAATGTCGGGCAATCGTTCATCCGCTATTAAAAGATGCGGTGGCCAATTCATTGCAGATCAAGGATGGAAAATCTATTTTAATATCCGGATCCAATATGTCGGGTAAAACTACATTCATCCGAACCATCGGAATCAACTGTCTATTGGCACAGACAATCAACACCACATTGTCCAGGACTATGAAAATGCCAAAGCTCAATGTCTATTCGGCTATTAGAATTGCTGATGACCTGATGGATGAAAAGAGCTATTATCTGGAAGAAGTGCTGACTATTAAAAAAATGATAGAAAACAGCTCGAAAGATGAGGCCGCTCTATTTCTGCTTGATGAACTGTTCAAAGGCACCAATACCACTGAAAGAGTAGCGGCAGGAAAAGCAGTGCTCTCCCATTTGAATCAACGAAGCAACCTGGTATTTGCTGCCACTCATGATTTGGAATTAACCGAGCACTTGCGCGACTCCTTTAGGTTTTATCATTTTACGGAAGTCATCGAAGATGATCAACTGTCCTTTGACTACCAACTCAAGGATGGAAAGTTGGTACATACCAATGCCATCAGAATATTGGAAATCAACGGTTATCCGAAAGAAGTAATTGAAGAAGCCCGAAATTTGGTCGAAAGGAAAATAACGACTGACTCAACATTTAAATAACCTGTTGTCTATTTAGTAATTTCCATGACCTCTCCATCTTCAGGAATAAATACTTTATCAATCAATTGCTGATCCGTTAAAATGGTTTTCAGCTTCTTACGAGTCATCGGACAATGATTGACTGATTCCATGTGATTTGCGATGACCTTGCCGGGAGCATTCTTCACAAACGTCAGAATATCCTCTTTATTCATAATCAATGGTTTGAAAAGATCAAACTGAGCTGCTCCACTGGCTAATACGCTAATATCCGGTTGATAATCAGTCAGTACTTTGTGCACTGATTCCGTATAGATCGTGTCCGAGCTGAGATAGATTGATTTCTGATTAGGTCGTTTGATGTAAAAACCGCAAACATTTCCCATCAGTCTGGAGACAAAACCGTAACCGTGTTTAGCAGGAATACCCTGGATGGTTCCGTCCAAAAAACTTTGCTCTTCCCAATATTTCAAGGATTGAACAACATGAAGCCCTTTTTTCCTCAATGCCTTTTCATCCTTGATGCTACAGGTAACCGGAATCTTGTTTTGTACCAGGAACTTCATTCCTTTCTTGTCTATATGGTCCGGATGCTGATGTGTAATCAGACAATGTGTAACTTTTTCAAATATTCCTTCGATGTTTGGCGGTAAAGGCACTGTAGGATTTTTTCTCGGCTTAGATCTAAAAAAAGTAAAACTCGGTAGAATTCCCTGATCCCCGAGCATCGGGTCTATTAAAACAACGTCATTCTCTGTTTCAAGAATCATGGTGGCATTTCTTATGTGGTGTATTCTTAGCATATCTTGATTTTTTTACAAAAGTCGATTTGAAGGCGATAAATCCCATTGATCCAAATCAAGAAATACGCTTTCTTATTCTGCTCAGCGTTTCGGGTGTAATATTCAAATATGATGCAATGTGATACTGCGGAATGAACTGCAGCCAATCCGGTTTGTAGATCAGTAATTCTTTATAGAGTTCATCAGGTGTTTTAGTGATCCGATTAAACTCCAACAATTCTTTCTGCTTCAATATTTTTTGAAAAGACGACTCAACGAAGGACTTCCCGCATTCGTACTTTTCCAGCAAATCGAAGAATGCGTATCTTTCAATACTGAGCATCTCTACATCTGACAGACATTCCTGATTCTTTTTTGTGGTAGAATTTTGACTGAAGTTTAATAAATCAGAAATGAATTGCGGTTTTGTGTAAAAGTTGATGTTGACTTCCTTACCCTGACTGTGATAGTACTCTCTGACCATGCCGACATTTAAAAATCTAAGTTTTCTTTCGGTAGTGCCTGCTTCGAGAATGATGTCTCCTTTTCTATACTTTTCAACCTTAAACAGAGAAAACAGCTCTTCCAATCCATGCTCATTCAATGGATATTCAGTTTTGAAAAAATTAGCTACTTCCTGAAGCATATTTTTTAGTGTTTATGATTGTACAAAAATAATAGTTTACTGATTCGAGTAAGGTTTCCACAAAATCAGATCACTTATTGATACTTATTCATCAACCCAAAATCGAAAGGTGTCCACAAGCAAGATTTCAAACCACTTGCTTTGAATCCTGCGTTCACCCACGAATTACAGGTTTTGAAGCCGGAATAACTACCTTTTGCCTTGTAAAAATCATCGATCGAAGAATATCCCCGATTTTCCAAAATGATTTTTTCTCCGCTTTCGTCTGTCAAGAAAGAATTTAGGATATAGACATTCAATTTACGGAGTTCCGCTTCAGTTACCTTCACTTCAATCCAGTCGGGTTGCTTCGACCGATACCGGGTTACATGCATTAAAGTTGAGCTTTTTAGAAATACCGCTTTAAAAGCATTTCCAAAGGTCAGATCACTCCAGTTTTGTGTATTGAGATAGAAATCTTCATCTCCCCAGCCAAATGAAAGGTATTTATCAAATCGATTTCGTTTCAGTCCCAATTGCAACAGACTGTCAACATTTTCGACGGGTATAACAATGTCTAAATGAATCCCATTGGTATTGAGATAAACCGACTTTGATGAATCCTCTTGCTGTATTTTCCGATCAACTGTAATGTAAGACAAAATCAATGATATGATCAGGTATGAAAGCGGAATGCAGAAAAAGTATAAAATCCATTTAATGATTGTCTTCACTATTTTCATGAAATCGATTTTATGTATTTAACGATCATTTAACAGGAATCACAGGATATTTAGGCTACTCCCCTTTAATCTTTTAAGCCATTGTGCAAGAAAGGCACTGACCACACGACGGACCCTTCTTTTTGCTTTGACTCAAAAATCTACACCGCTACTTAGTGCACCAAAAAATTGAATCCAACTACTTCAGGGGTTTTACGAAAATCAAAATTTGTATCAAAAAACCTATCAATATCACAAAACCGATTTCCAGCTTGGAAATGAGGTTACTGCTTTCAACAGCTCTGTTAGAAATTGCCTTCTCTCGTCGACCTTCGCTCATCTGAATTTCCGCCAGCGTATCAAGATCTTCTGTGACATTAGCAAAATGCAATTCAAACTCATTGGGCAGAGACAATTCTGTACTGAGCGTTATTTCACCTTCCAGAAAATTCTCGCTCTGATAAAGTCTGTCAAGGTTATCTTTTAGTAATTGAAAACGGCGAACTTCTCTTTCTGTGAGTTTTGTTTGTCCATATTTTTCAATTAGAGATTGAATGGAATCATTGTAGCTGCTATTTAACCGAATGATGTTTTCTTTATTCCCCGATTGAAGAACGCCCCTTTTGAGAGCCAGTTGTCTTGAAATTTTATAAATATAGTTTTTGGCTACCATCCTGTCATCGTAGATCGTTCTTACACTCTTTTGCACAGTAGCAAAGTGATTTTTGTCGATCATATTTGTCGCTATTACAATTAAGAAAACAACCAACAGTGCCAGAGCTGTACGGATCCTCTGAGCTGAACTAAATTTCCATTCCATATAATTGTAAATAAGGTTTCAATGACAATCTTTTGATAGTTAATACATACAGATATATTGGGTTACCTGTTGGTTTAACTATTTGTAAAATAAACAACCATGACCAATAATCCCTGTTGGCTTTCGGAAAATTATCAATTCCCGAAAATACCTAGATAGATTAATTGAAAGCAAAGCATTGATCCGTGAAGAATTGTAGCAAAGCTAAATCTTAAGATCAATCCACTAATTTCGCCCCAATTGAGAGATTACTGTTATCTCCGCTCAATCCGAACCAAAGTGGTTGATAGGGCCATTGCCTTTTCCGAGCACTTTATATTGACCACCTACAATAGCCTGGTTGATGTAAGCACATCCCTTTCTCACTGCATCTTCCAGATCATCGCCTTTGGATAGAAATGCCGCGATACCTGACGATAAGCTGCAACCTGTTCCGTGGGTATTGTGCGTATTTACCTTTGGGTTGCTGATCTCAACTATCTGATCTGTTTCGTAATCATAAAGCACATCAGTCATTACCGCTCCTAAGTCAGCTAAATGTCCTCCTTTTAAAAGCACCGAAGTTTGAAACTGCTGACCAATTTCCTTTGCTGTAGCAGATGCATTTTTCCGATCGATAGCATGATCTATCAATATTTCAGCTTCCTTGCTATTCGGTGTTATCAGCTTTGCTTGTCGTAACAGAGATTTTAAACAGTTGATTGCATCATCATTGATCAGCTTATCACCTGAAGTGGCAACCATCACAGGGTCCAGTACCACATTTTTAGCACCATATGCTGATAACTTATCTGCTATCGTTTCAATCACCTCGCACGAATGAAGCATCCCTATTTTCACCGCACCAAAATCGATATCGGAAAAAACCGCATCCAGTTGTTTTTCAATATGAGGCACAGGAATAGGATGGATATCTGTAACTCCCTGCGTATTTTGTGCAGTAGTAGCTGTAATGACACTGGCAGCAAAGGCTCCACATGCTGAGATACTTTTGATGTCTGCCTGAATCCCGGCGCATCCTCCGGAATCACTTCCTGCAATCGTTAAAACGCTGGTATAAGGTGTTGTTATATTTTCCATGATTCTTTATTGTATGCGCTGTCCCAAAACATCCATTCCAGTTTCGAAGCTTTTTCAAAGGCTTCATTCATTCTACCAATCACTTCCTTCGGAGCAACATGAGCATGCTTTTCTGTGATTTCAATAGCCCTGATAACCGAGTTGGCAAACTCTTCACCTCCATAAGTATTGATCCAGCCCTGATAAGGATTATCACTTTCATTACTTTGATTTGCCAGGATATAATCTCCCACCTGCTGATAAATCGTAAAACACGGCAACACCGCAGCAAGTCCCTCTTCTAAAGACTTAGTATGCACCATGTGCGATAAGTAACTCGTATAAAGTTCGCAGGTTGGAGATGGGCCGTTCATCGCTTTTTCAGGCTTCAAAAAATTCTGATGCAGGGCTTTCTCCACATCAATAATTCCGGTGGCAGCATCGAGAAAAAACTGCGTCTCCTCTTCGTCTGCACATCTGATGCCTACCTGAGCCAACACCTTTTTATACTCTGATAGATATAGAGTATCCTGATTAATATAAAAATCAAATACCTCTTTAGACAAGGTTCCTGCCATCAGTTCGATGATGAAAGGATGCTCTTTTATTTTTTGTAAAATAAGTGCCGTTTGTGCGCTTATCTCTTCGTACCAACCTGACATATAATTTCTTTTAATTGATTTGTGGCTTTCGCCGGATCAGCTGCCTGCGAAATTGCCGAAACTACCGCAATGCCATCAGCACCGTATTTGATCACATCGGATGTATTCTCTTTGGTAACTCCCCCAATACAAACGATGGGTTTGTTTGAAATAGATTTTAACTTTTTCAACCCGTCAATTCCCAAAGGAGGATCCAGGTCTTCAGTCTTAGTACCTGTGTGAAATATAGGAGAAAGGCCGATGTAGTCTACGGCCAGATCATTGGCTATGACAGCTTGTTCTTCATTACTGACAGACCAGCCTACGATTTTATCTGCGCCCAGCAAATCTCTGACCACCGCCACTGGTAAATCTGTCTGCCCTATATGCACGCCATCTGCATCTACGGCCAGGGCGATATCCACTCTGTCGTTGATAATCAATGGTACTTGATGGCGGGAACATACTGCCTTTGCAGCCAAAGCACGCTCATAAAACCGATTTGTACTCATCATTTTTTCTCTCAGCTGAATGATGGTGGCGCCACCTTTCAGGCTCGATTCCAAAATATGAAAGAATTGCTGATCGTCTGTGACACGTTCATCAGATACAAACATCAGGGAGTAATCTGTTGCTTTCACCTATTTCAATTTAAACTAATCTATTATCTCTGTAAAATATCAGCTCAAGACACTTACAGGACTTTCAGCTACACTATTGCTCGCGCGTCAACTGGTAAAGCGCATCTAAAAAGTTCATTTGAAAACTTCCCGGTCCATTTGATATTTTCTCTGCCGCACTGCCTGCTTTTCCCATAATCTCCATCGCATTGATTGCAGCGCCGTGGTAATCTGAGTTTACTGCCAGGCAAGCACCAATCATAGCAGTAGCAGTACAGCCCATACCTGTTACTTTGGCCATCATCGCACTTCCGCCTGTGACCTGATCTACCCGATCACCAGTTACAATATAATCTGTTTCACCGCTGATGACAATGGTGTTATTCAACTCTTGTGAAAGCGCTTTTGCCGCATCCAGTGCATTATCGGAACTGACAGTACTATCCACGCCTTTGGTACTATTGCTAAATTGTGCCAAAGCCATGATCTCCGAAGCGTTTCCTCTGATCACAGAAGGTTTGTAATTTGCCGCAAGCTTGATAGATGTTTCTGTTCTGTATGTCGATGCGCCTACGCCTACCGGATCGAGAACGATCGGTTTATTCAGCTCATTGGCCTTTTGCATGGCAATCTCTATTGCCTCTACCCATTTGGGGCTCAATGTACCAATGTTAATCACCAGTGCTGACGATATCGTCGTGATATCTGCCGCCTCCTCTATTGCATGCGCCATTACAGGCGATGCACCGATTGCCAGCAGCGCATTGGCAGTATTGTTCATGACAACATAATTGGTAATGTTATGTACCAAAGGTGCTTTCTCACTCAACTCCTGAATCACGTTTTTCAATTGATTGTTTTCAGCCATATATCCTTTTGTCTATTCCGTATAAATTAAAAAAGCCACTTTCACAGCAATGAAAGTGGCCTGTATATTGATAGCTATCAAATTAATTACAATGCACGTTTCCCTCCGCTGTTATTAAACATCTAGGTTCATAGGGTATCATCTCAGCCCTGTTACGGGCACCCCCAACGATGTAGTAAAGCTACTTTTTTATCTTAAAAAATGTGGTAAGTTCATTATTAATTATTTGAGTGGGGCTGTCTTGACAATTCAATTCCCTCTCTTTTCATCAATCGGGCAGGTTGCGATCAAAGAGCGAATACCTTTTATTAAAAGCACCTTCAAAAAGCCCGGGCAATCAGGCATCAACGGTTAGAGAACTTACCAACAAGCTTCTTGCGGCAAAAGAATACGGGTTATCGTAAAGACTTATTATGTGGGTTTTAATTTTAAGGATAAGTCAATTTTGTCTTAATTCATCAATCATAAAAAGCGACAAAAATCGATCGTTAAAATATCGAAAATCGCTCAATACAAAACTAAAAGCGATAATATCAGAAAATCACCTATCTGTTTTATCAATTTTGATCATCCTGTAGCCATATCTGAATTCAAGGCCTGTCTCTGTCAGATGATAAAAACCTCCATTGTTCGTTGTGAAAGTATATTTATTCAGCGGGATGAACTTCTCAGACCCATTCTGACCTTCCAGAAATAGTTGATTATCATGTAAGGTAATCTGCACATCTTCTCCATTCATACGGTATTTTCCCAGGAAATGAGCGTACTCATCTGAATCGTATAAGCTGATGTCTTTCATGTTCAGATAGGTGCCAAGCGACTGATACATCTCATGAGCAAAATTCCTAAATGACAACACACTTCGAAAATGATTTCCGGGACCTGTTTGCGAGTATTCAGCAAGCACATTCCGATAAATATTATTTTCAAGATAGAACTTAATCTGTTCTTCGGAAGGTTTCCTGTCTAAATGGTAAATCTGAGACAACCAGTTGGTGTTGTATTTAAGCCAGTGATGTTTTTATTGATCAGGTTTTCCATGTAGGAATTAGTCAATTCCACATGATATTTTCTATCAAAATACAGTTGCTTAATCTGACTTAGCAGAGAATCGGAATTCAAGGCAACCTGACTATTGATGGCCATCAGGTTATTGAAACCCTGATCCTGAATATTTAACACATTATAGGAGATAGCAATTGCCATCAAACTGAGGCTGTTTTCCCCTAAGTAATCCTCCCGGTTTATTTGATTTATGAAGTGATGCATAATCAAATAAA
>JBCBHL010000009.1:0-45137 GCA_038525605.1 Bacteroidota bacterium | reverse complement strand
GTAAAAAGTTAACAGACTGCTGTTAAATGGAATGTTTAGCAACACTGCAGCGATCAATAGAAGCCCACTCATGAGCCCTATCACTACCATTGCCCTCATTGATAGTTTACTCAGCAGAAACTTTGACCTAGAACGTGCAGCGACCCTGATCAATTTCCAGGTACCTTTTTCTTTTTCTTCCGATAGGAGGTTGTAGCTAAACGCAATAATCAGCAGGGGAAACATATAAACTACTAAAAAGCTGAAGTCAAAGTTGCCAAATAATAACCTTACGGGGTTTACCAAATCTGAATTATATTTCTGGCCTTCCAGTGTAAGAATAGTGACATTTTGAATCCCCGGATTTAGATCTCGCTGACCGATCGATAGTCCTGCCAGTGGGTTGAGATCATTAACAAGCGTAAATTTTAAGTAATACAAAAGCAGTCCCGGATCTTCTGCATGTAACGACACATTTCTTTCAATGTGAGCTTTCTGTTTTGCCATCAGCTCCGATGAAATACGATTGTGGTTGTCCACAAATTGCTTTCCGATCATGATACTGATCACTCCCATCAAAAGGATGAGTAAAACACCTACCTGACAGGCCTTTGTTCTGAAAAATTGCTTAAATAATAACCAGTACATTGCTTAAACTACTTTTGTATTTTTTGCATTATACCCTACCATCCATGTCGATAACAAAGTCCATACAATCAATGAGATCAAAGAAACCAGTTCATTAGCCAGCGTTTTACCCAACCTAAGAAACCGATGCTCAAAATCGTCGAAATTCTGCCATTCTGACCTGTCTATGACATTTCTTTTTCCCTCGGAACTATTAATTCCTGCACCAATATATTTGATCTGCAGATTATTCATATGCTGGGCCAGTTTGTAACGATAATCCTCGGCTTGTTTCTGGAAATATACGTATGATTCAAAACCAGTATCCGATAGCGACATTGACAGATTTTTAACAGCCATATACGGATTCACTATCGCCATCCAGCTCGAAAACTGATTTTGTTTTCTGTAGCGATCCAGCAGTTCATTATGATGTTTATTGTAGATCATCGCACTGATTCGCTCCCCTTCCTTCATCACAAATCCGCTGTAGTTAAAAGGTAACTCATCGACAGTTGATACTTTGTAAGCAGTAAGAACAGAGTCTCTCAGTGAGTTGAAATGTGGGTCTTCAGGATCATGGCTGTCTCCATATTGAATTACCTCTTCCTCAATGGCCGATTTAAACTCCATCTTACCTGGAGTAGGATAAAAATAACCGCCGATCGCCTGTGCTGTTCTTGGCAACATCACAATCATCACCAGCCAAATTCCGAGCAATTTCAACAGAGAGCCTGCAGAAGATTTACTAGCCGATGAAACGGATACAGTGATCATACACAAAATCAGGACAAATAACAGGTACATGATCAATAGGATGAAGAATCTCAACCAAACATCAGTCGTCGCATGGTCATCGAAGAGAAGTAAGGTTGCGGTAAATATAAATACCGGAATCAGCAACAGCATACCAATATAAAACAGTCCAATAGTTCTGCCAAACAAAACCTCTTTCCACTTTGCCCCCTGAGTCAGCAAAATTTTCAAAGTGCCGTTTTCCCGATCCGCAGAAATAGCAGCATAACCCATAAAGAAAATAAGCAAAGGTAAAAGCAGCTGTAGAATAACGGCCATGCTGAGTTCTCCAATTCTCAGTAAACCTGTAGAAAATCCTGCCTCAGAAAAATTGACAGTATTTTGACGGTGAGCTTCCAGGAAAACAGCGTTTCCGGTATAGCTTTCAATCCCATATTCGAAGATGCTAAGCGGATGTTTCAGACGAAATGCAAATGTGCCAAAATGTGCCATCCTGTGCGGATGTTTATCCGGGTTGGCTTCCCAGCTTTTCCGGGCTTCCTCCTGATGATCAGTCCTGAAATGATTGTGGCGCGTATAACTTGAGCCACTAAAGGCCGCATAAAAAAGAAGCATTGCCCAGACAACCAAAAGCAGATAAACTCCTTTTGATCTAAAAGTCTGACGGAAAAATTGCCTTGATATCAGTAGCAGTACTTTTTTTCGCATATCATTAAAACTTATAATAAACAGTGGGCAAAACTGTAACACCAAATTGAGCCCGAGTTTCCTCTACCATCCTGCCTTCCAACTCTACGACTCATTCACCGGATCGAAATGACATGAGTATATCGTCGCTACCGATATTTGCTTTAATCTCACTGTTTCAAACAGTTAAGTTTAGATTGTTTTCAGATACAATTCCTGTAACTGATTGGCATTAATCCCTGCTGTTGTTTCCGAATGAATGAGTTGACCTTCCTTCATGATACCTATGCTAGTACCAACATTTACTGCATTAAAAATATCGTGTGTAGCCATAAAGATAGATTTATCCTCGGCGGCCAATTCCTTACAAATTGCTGTGAATTCGTCGGTGGCTTTCGGGTCTAACCCCGAAGTTGGCTCATCCATAAAAATTATCCGCGCATCTTTGGAGAGGGCGATAGCGATACCTACTTTTTGACGCATACCCTTAGAATAGAGCGCCAGCTTTTTTTCATGAGCACTTTCCTGTAATCCTGCTTTTGACAACAGAGCTTTCAACTCAGTTGAACTATGATGATGACCGGACAACCGGCTGAAGAACTCCAGATTTTCCAGTCCATTCATGTTACCATATAATTGTACCACCTCAGGAATATAAGCTATTAAATGGTTAGTCTGCTGATTGGTTTTCACTTCAACACCATCGATCAACGCTTTACCTGATGTAGGTTCTATAAATCCCAGAAAAAGATTAATGGTAGTAGTTTTTCCAGCCCCATTTTGTCCCAGCAAACAGTATATCTCTCCTGTTCCTATTTCGAGGTTCAGGTCTGTCAGGGCAATGTGACTACCATAATTTTTTGATAAGTTCTTTGCTACAAGCATATGCTCGACAGAAATTAAAAAGGCCAGTCATCCTCGAATTCGAATCCCGAATCCATTAATCCAATTTCCTGTTCTGTTAGCAGACATGCCTCTAAATCTGACATGATCTTTTCTTTGCCCATCTCCTGACCAATAAAGACCAATTCATTCATTCTGTCTCCCCACTTACTGTCCCATTTTCTTTGTATCTCTTCCTGATTCTCCAGGTAAGCATCACTCATAGCCCGCCTTTTTAATGGAACGCTTGCCCACCATCGACCATAAATTTCAGCTTTGAGAGATTCACCTGCCTGACTCCAGAGAATGGCATTATCCGGGCGGGAAGCGATCCAGCATACCCCTTTACTCCTGATAACTGTTTTAGGAAATGACCTGCTTACATAATCGTAGAATCGCTTGGGGTGAAAAGGTTTATGATTTTGAAAAACAAAAGAACTGATGCCATATTCTTCCGTTTCCGGGCTATGTGAAATTCCCTTTTGCGCCAGCTCCAGTTCCTTTTGCCATCCGGCTGATTGCTCTGCCACCTCATAATCGAAAAGACCGGTATTCAGGATTTCTTTCGGGTCTATATTACTGTGAGATGTTTTGATGATTTTAGCCGTGGGGTTGAGTTTAAGGATTGTTCTTTCCAACACACCCATTTGCTCATCTGTCACCAAATCTGACTTATTGAGAATGATGACATTGGCAAATTCTACCTGATCGGTCAATAAATTGGAGAGTGACCTGTCGTCTTCTTCATCATCGGTCATCTCCCGATCGACTATCGTATCTGTGCTGCCAAAATCTTTGAAAAAATTAAGAGCATCTACCACGGTGACCATCGTATCGAGTTTGCTCACTTTGGTTAAGTCGTACAATTCATCTCCCGTGACGAATGAAAATGTCTGTGCCACAGGAATAGGTTCGGAGATACCAGTACTCTCGATGAGCAGATAGTCGAACTTTCTCATTTTGGCAAGCTTCTCCACTTCTATCATCAGGTCTTCGCGAAGTGTACAGCAGATACAACCATTACTCATTTCTACAAGCTTCTCATCTGTTCTGGACAACTTAGAGCCGGTTGCGACGAGTTTTTCATCAATATTAACCTCGCTCATGTCGTTAACGATCACTGCCACTTTCAGACCTTGCCGGTTGTTTAGAATGTGATTGAGCAACGTCGTCTTCCCTGCTCCCAGGAATCCACTCAATACTGTTACTGGTAGTTTATTCCTTTTTCTAAACATACTGATATCTAAGTTTTTACTGTTTTGTCTTTGATATTTTTGAAATGCGCCAGAATGATCATAAATACACCTATCACCAACATGGGAATCTGAACCCAAAGGTCCATTGACTCACTCATTTTCAACAGAATAAAGCCAACAGTGAAAATTAAAGGTAAATAGAAGTTTCTGGTGACTATTAATCTTGGAATGAAAGCGATAGCTCCTACAATAAGTACTCCCAATGATACAACTGTTTCCAGCAATTCACTTTCAAACATGGCGTGCAGCTTTAAAGAGCCAAATGCCAATAAGGCGATGGTAATCAGACAGTGCAAACCACATGTAAATGATAGACATATACCAAGTTTATCAACTAGTCCTGCGAGTTTATTTTTTTTCACAACAATTAATTCAAAATCTAAGAATTACCCTCTACATTGAACTGGCATTCTCTATATTATACGGATAATGAAACTTACCAGAAAATGGACTTTCAATTCCTGATTAATCAACTTATTGAGTGTTAGCAAAATCATCAAATAATTTCATTGCTTAGTGATCAATACTTACTTCACTCTTTTAAAATACGAAGATATCTCAAAACCTAAATAAACGCAACTGCGTTGCATTGAATGGTTGGCAGTCTATAAGACAAAAAAACCGGTTACTTCAGAAAAGCAACCGGTATCCAAACATTTAAAATATATGATAAATTTACATCATATTCAGTCTTATAAGTGATCTCTCTATTAGTGGATGTTTACTTTGTAAACCATGCTTTCATATTGAAAACACCTATCACTGGAGAGCGTTCGAATTATTGCAATCTCTCTTTCACAATAATTGCCTACCAATAAAAGCTATCTATTAATTAACAAGTAGTGTTAATAGCACCAAGCTTGTTTGATCAGCTTTTTGATGGTGTGAAGATATCTTAAAACTTTGATAAACGCAACTAAGTTGCATTAAATACTAAAAGAATAGTCATTAAAAAACCGGTTACTTCAAAGAAGCAACCGGTATCCAAACATTTAAAATATATGATTTATTTATATCATATTATCTACAAGCAATTCTGTAGGTTCTACCTCTGTTAGACACAGACCCACACTGTCTTGGAGCATTGTTTCTTGCGTGTAAAATACCTGCAACAACAGGAGACGCCATAGAAGTACCGCTTAGTGTAGCGTATCCTCCACCTCTGTAAGTAGAAGTAACACTGCTACCAGTAGCTATCCAATCTACAGGCGAACCGTAGTTAGAGAAAGAGGAAAATCCTTTACCACAAGTCATAGAAGCTACAGTGTAAACTCTGCTTAAGTTCTGACAAGCAGGATCGTAGAATCTTGCATCATCTGCAGAGTTTCCAGCTGCTAAAGCAACTCTTGACTGGTTGTTCAATCTGTCAAGTGCACTTCTGTAGGCACTGCTTCCGGAACATCCTGTTCTGTTTCTTGGTCCTAAGCTCATGTTTACCACATCACCAGAGATGTCATTAGCAGCAACATAATCCATACCTGCAATGATAGTAGAAGTAGGAGCGGATCCTGAACCTAAAACGTCTATAGCAACCACTGTAGCGCCGGCAGATACACCTACTACACCAATACTGTTGTTTTTAGCAGCAGCGATACCTGCAACGTGAGTACCATGACCATTAGAGTCATCTGCACTACCATCAGCAAAAGATCTTGAATACTGAGTATTTACATTTAAATCAGGGTGATTTAAGTCAATACCAGTGTCCACAATCCAAATCCAGGTATTTTTACCTGCTCCGTTTACAGCACCGCCAGCATTACTGATAGCACAAGTAGTAGTCTGAGCTTCTGCTCTTCCACCAGTAGCTTCAGCAGGAATTTCACCCTCAGCATAAACAGCTTCTACATCAAAATCCAAAGTCATCATTCTGTCTTGCTCAACAAAATCTACATTTGGATCATTTCTCAAAGCAGCTACTTCAGCAGTACTTAGCTTAGCAACAAATCCACTGAATACAGAACTAAATTTAGCTTCAATTCTGTCTGAGCTGATGTTGTTGTTGTCGAAAAATAACTGCATCTCTTTTTCCGAAGTAGCAATCTTCTGTGTAGAATACTCTGTCTTCAGATTTCTGTCCGTAAACTCAGGTTCTCCTGATCTTCCGGAAGTTACCGCACCATCCTTAAACACTACAATGTACTGTCCGGGAATAGCAGTTTCGTCTGTGGGTTGCACCTCATCGATAACCGATTCGTTATTATTACATGAATAGATAATAACCGTCATGGCAAGGAGCGCCATGAAAAAATTTTTGGTTCTCATAAAAAATTTAATTTAAGTTAGCAAAGCAGCAATTTAAAAATAAAATTTTCAAACGCAACATTGTTGCAATTAAATTTTCTAAAAATTTCCAGCGAATATTGTAATTTTCTCAATAAAGAAATGATTTTTTATCATATCATTTATTATCACTAGATAAAGTCATTTTTCTGCAATTCTATCTACAAATAACACAATCGCACTTAATGGTTTAATAAATTACCTTCAGATTGGTTGATATTAGCTGTTAAAAAAATGTTTACAAATATTTTTGATCGGTCAGTTTGTTTTCCCTTTCGCTCATTGATCAATTGCGATTGGACATAAAAAAGAGGTCTGGTAAAACCAAACCTCTTTTACTTTGCAATTGAAATAAATATCAAACTATTACTCCTGATGTTCAGACATCATTTGTGTGTGATCTGCTTTTATTTGTGCATGATCTTCAATCATCTTACGATGATCTGTTTTCATAGCATCATGTTCTTCTTTCATATTTTGATGCTCTTCTTTCAACTGTGCCAGAGTCAACTCTCCTGAAATATGTTTTTCTTCGATTTCCTTATGTTTGGCAAGTAAAGTCTGATGCTTCGCGATTAATTGTTCGTGATTGGCAATGATCGCCATGTGTTTTTCTTCCATTGCCAGATGACTACCGTCAACATCGTCAGTAGCCACAGCCTGATGATCGGCAATTAATTTTTGGTGCATCTCATCCATATCACCATGTGCACTCTCCATTTCAGCATGGTCATTTTCCATTTTTGTGTGGTCACTCACCATTTCTTTATGCTCCTCTGTTTCTGCCGGATTAGTCTGACATCCTGTGATAAGGCACAAGCATAAAAGCGAGCCTATCGTTAAAAATGCAATTTGTTTTTTCATAGCTTTTTATCATTTAAATTAGGTATTGACATAGAACTGATTCAACTTAATTTTTATTTGAATAATGTACTTATCAAAGATTTGCTGAAACGTTATATTTTTGAATCTTTCAATGGCATAAATATAGCAATAAGCAGCTCCATTTAGTCAGTAAATCACGGCAAATCTCTAAATGCAACTGCATTGCGTAAACATTAAAACATTGATATTCAGTTAATTGCAAAATATCAGCCTGAAACTTTTCTGATGATGCTCTGTTTGTAAAACCACTCTTCATCATAAAGCTCTTTTCAAGTACGGATTTTACCGTATACTTATGCAATCCTATTGCATTTTAAGGGTTTTAATTATATTGCAACTAGGTTGCAATTACTAGATTTTGATTGAAGTATATTGAGGGACTGGTGGCTAATTCCCGATTATTTTTTGAGACAAAACGGAAGAGATTCCAACATGTAAAAATCCTATGTTTTTTGCGATGAGTTTTAGTGATTTTTACTATCAGACAAGGTACTGGTTTGAACTGCTAAAAATGCCGGCTCATTTAAAAGATAAAATTATCAACAAGCCTTGTGTAATTGAAAAAACAATATGAAACGTTTTTTACTTATACTGACAATATGCCTGATAGGGTTTGATGTCTTAGGGCAGCAGGGTGATAATTTTCCACCTCCGGAAAAACCTCTCGAAATTTTAGCTGCCAAAGCTACAGCTCCTATCAAAATAGATGGCAGACTCACCGAAGAAGACTGGCAGGAAGCCCCTGTCACAAAAAACTTTTTTAGAGTAGAACCACGGCAGGGAGGTAAGTATCTCTACGATACTGATGTGAAGATTCTCTATGATCAGAAGAAGATATATGTTGGCGTGTTTTGCAAAGACTCACTGGGTAAAAAAGGTATCAGGGTACAGGATTTAAGAAGAGATTTTGCCTGGGGCGAAAATGACATTTTCGGTATTCAATTAGATCCACAAAACCTGAAACAATATTGTGTTTCTTTTCAGACTACACCCTACGGCAACCAGAGAGATCTTCAAAGCTTCAACGATAACAATACAGATACCGACTGGAATGCGTTGTGGTCAGTAAGAACACATCAGACTGACTCCGGTTATTTCGCAGAATTTGCGATTCCTTTCAAATCTATCCGCTACGAGACCATATCGGACCAGGATTCTGTGACGTGGGGCATCACTTTCAACAGGCTGTCACGAAGAGACTATGAGCAGACAGTATTTCCGGCAATTCCCCAATCCTTCTCTCCTTACCGGATGACCTATGCCGCAAAATTAAAAGGGATGGAATTACCTGAACCCAGTGCTAATGTACGGGTAGAACCGTATTTCCTTTTTCAGAACGAATCCACTGAAGATAACAATGTTCGGTCGACAGATAACAAGCTAAAACCCGGAGGTGACGTAAAATGGGCCATTAATCCGCGATCAGTTCTTGACCTGACCTTCAATACTGATTTTGCTCAGGCTGATGTAGACAGAGCTGTTAATAACTTGGAGAGGTTTAATATCTTTTTCCCTGAAAGAAGGCAGTTTTTTCTGGAAAACTCGGGTATCTGGTCTGGTGCCAACAACTTCTCAGTGAAACCATTTTTTAGCAGAACAATTGGATTGCAAGGTGCCTTTAATGCTGTACCCGCTCCTATCGATGCTGGTGCACGATATACAATGCGAAATGAAAAAAGGACTATTGCAGGATTGTATATTCACCAAAGTGCGATTGGCGATACGCCTGCGGCAAATTTCATGGTTGGTCGCTACCTTCAGAATTATGGCAAGGAAAACAATGTTGGTTTGATGGTCACTCACCGCCTGGATGAGACACTGGAAGGAAGGGCATCATCAAACAACACAACGATAACATTGGATGGATTAATCAGACCAAAAAGTGAATGGACTATCAGCTATATGTTTTCGGGATCGAGAGATAATTCAGCCGATACGCTTGGTTTGGCAGGAAGTGTATTTGCTGGCTATAGTTCCAATAAAATGTATTTCGGCTGGTCAACTAACTTTGTAACCGAAAATTACAATCCCGACATGGGTTTTGTCTTTCAAAAAAATGTCATTCAACACAATCCCGGTGGTTATTACATCTGGCGGCCTAAAAACCTGCCCTGGATCAGGAGGTTCGATCCCGGTGCTTTTATTAATTATTATCACGATGCAAGTGATCCAGGTAACTTTCAGCAGGCCAATATCTATTTATTTCCTATTTACCTCATCTTTACCGATGGTAGTTTCTTCGAATATGCCATTTTCCCCACCTGGCAGAACATCAATTTTGCCTTTGCTCCTTTGGGCATTGACATTGCCTTTGGAGATTACTTCTACACCCGTCATAAGCTCACTTACCGAACAGATCAGTCCAGTAAACTTTCATTTTCAGGATCCTATGATTGGGGAGAGTTTTACAACGGTCGGAGAACTACCCTGAATGGTGGTATGAGGTATGCACCTGTTCCACAAATGGCGTTTACCCTGGATTACGAAAGAAACGATTTAGTTGAGCTGGGTGAATTACAAGAAAACCTGCAAACACACCTGACTTCCATCGGCACCCGTCTGGCGCTGAATCCCCGTTTACAGCTTTCAGCCTTCTACCAGTACAACACTGCAGACGAACAAGGCAGGTTGAATATCAGAGCAAGCTGGGAATATAAGCCCTTGTCATTCGTATACCTGGTGTTTAACGACAGTAACATTGATACATTCGACAGAAACTTCCAGCAACAGCAAGTGATCGGGAAAATTACGCTGCTTAAACAATTTTAAAGAAGCTTTATTTATCAGTCTGATATTGATTTAAATCTAAAAAGAGCAATAGCTGTTAGAGCTATACTTATAAGGTCATTTAATGGAAGCTTGCCTGAATCTTAACATCCGACCACTTTTCTGAGTGCAAAACAGCCTTTCTTGATTTCGATCAAGTGCCAAATCAAAATGTTTGGCAGATCTTTGAAGCACCTCAAACAAAGATTTTAATGACCAGAGAATTTTATAAAAGTACAGGGGTTTCACTAATTTCAGGATCCCTTCTCATGATCTGTACAATGATCCTACATCCTTCAGGAGGTAGTATCGAACGACTAATTGCTATTTCTGACTCAATCATTACAGCTCATTCTATCGCTATTTTTAGCATACCATTTGTCTTGTTTGGCTTCTATGGTCTTACAAAGAAGCTTTCCGATGTTTACAGTATCAGCACATTAGCATTTGCTTTCATTGCCTTCGGACTGGTAGCAGCTATGCTGGCAGCAATGATCAACGGATTAGCCATTCCTTTCTTTGTAGGAAAATATGCAGATCAACCGGAGCTACATGAGTCGGTAGTAAGACCTATCGTCCTTTTTGGATTTTCATTGAATACACCATTGGATTATATTTTTATCGTTGCATTCTGCCTGGCTGTCTCGGTCTATTCAGTGCAACTGATCAGGATGAAAAGGCTACCTGTCTGGATTGGCTACTACGGTATAATCATCATACTACTGGTTACCGTAGGAATCCTGAGTGGTTTTGCATTTGCAGGCCTGCTTGGATTCAGAACATTCGTTTTTAGCCTTGCAGGCTGGATTCTCATGGCAGGTTATTGTTTAATAAAAGATACTTCAACAAATGAGTAAAGAGAAAATCTTAGAGGCTTACGAGCAATTGGCTTTGAGCTACAGTAAGTTGATAGAGCACAAACCGCACAACGCTTACTACGATCGCCCCAACACGCTCAGTCTGATCGGAGACGTAACAGGTAAAAACATTCTTGATGCTGCCTGCGGTCCGGGAAAATATGCTGAGATTTTAATGACTGATGGCGCAACTGTTACAGGTGTGGACCTAAGCCCAAAGATGATAGAGTGCGCCAGGAAGAGAAACCCCAATAACGGAAACTTCTTTGTTCACGACCTAAGTGAGCCTTTCGATATGTTTGAAGATCAGTCTTATGACATCATTCTGAGTGCTTTGGCAATGCATTACCTGGAAGACTGGCATCCTACCATCAAAGAGTTTCACCGGCTCTTAAAACCAGGTGGGTCCGTAGTAATTTCCATTGAACACCCATTTTTTGAATATAACTATTTCAATTCCAGGCAATATTTTAGTGTCGAACCTGTGAAAGCTACCTGGCGAGGTTTTGGCAAAAAGGTAGAAGTTCACAGCTACCGCAGACCACTGGACTACTGCATCAGCGCATTTACGGAAAATGGCTTTTATATTGATAGGTTATTGGAGCCAAAACCTGTTGCTGAATTTGAATTGCTGGATCCTAAACATTTTCAGGAATTAAATGAATTTCCAGCCTTTCTATGCATAAGGGCAGTTAAAAGAGATTAAGAATTAAAAGGGAACAGAATTTTTGGCTAAACCGGATTTGATTATATTTCAGCATACTGGTAACATTGATCAACTAAAAACGATGATTCTATTTCTTTTAAACCTTATTAATTACGGTGAATAGGGGCTCAATACTAATGACTCCTTTCTTTTGGTGCAATTTTGATGTATTTTTACACCAAAAAATTTCAATGGCGCGACAAAGCATATCTCTTACGGAACCTAATGATAATTGGCTCAAGGATCAGGTCGATAACAAAGAGTACTCAAGCAAAAGTGAACTAATCAACGATTTAATCAGACAGGCAAGGGGTCAGCAGAAACAGATTGACTGGATCGCAATGAAATTAGAAAAAGCAGAAAAAAGTGGTTTTACAAATGATAGCAGAGAGCAGATATTAGCAGCCTCTAAAAAGTTATTAAATGGCTGAATATAAGCTAAGTAATGATGCCAGAGATGATCTAATCAGAATACATCAGCATGGTATTCGAAAATTTGGAATAGCTCAGGCAGATAGGTATTTCTATTCTTTTTTTGATTATTTCGAAACCATCGCTGAAAGACCGTTTGCTTTTGAATCTGTTGATTAGACATTATCATGTTTAGTTTTATATTGATTGATTTTCAATATTTTAACACTCGATTTTTGTAGTTTAAATTAATTATGAATTAAACCTAGTATCTGACTAATACCTTCGTTCAAAAATCTACATGATAAATCTTTCTTTACAACCTTTATTTATAAAAACCCTGGTTATAGACGTTGTCCATGCGGTTCTGATACTATTTACTACAAGGTGGAAGATAATGTAGTTTTAATTATGTCCATTATCGGAAGGCAGGACTTTGACAAGATCGTTTAGACTACCCTCCGTCATATTGCCATTGTTTCTCCCTCAAAGAGAGATCCCAAATATCTTCCTGTGTTACCTGCCCCTAATTTTGCTGATACTCTTTCGTATTTGATAGTCAATCTCATTTATTGAATGGAATGTACTATTTTTGATATGAATCGAAATGCTATAAAAACGAACGCATTTTCATTAATGACCAAAAGCCCGGATATGCTGAACAAATACCCTACTTTCCTTTTGCTTTTTATCCTGATGTCGATTGGATGTACAGAAAAACCGCAAGAAACAATTTCTCAGTTGCTTGCCGACAGCCCTTCCATCTCAGGTAAAAAGGAATATGCTACCACACCATATGTAACCCCCGGCAACAGAGTTTACACCGTTGGGCTTCAGGATGGTACGTTTTCCGAACTCGGATGGCATATCAAAGGAGAAATGGGTGGCGTATGGAATCACCCAATCAAATTGATGGACGGATTTGAGTTTGGCATCATTTCCGATTCGGAAGAAGCTACCTTTCCAAAGGCCGAAACCTTCACCAACTTTCCATTTGCCAATAAGTTTGATTACTCACTAACTGATCAAAATGTTGCTGTTGAGAGATGGCAATTTGTACCTGACGATCAGCAGGGAATGCTCATTCAGCTGATCATCAAAAATGAGTCTGATCAACCTCAGGATTTTAATTTGGTTTTCACTGGTCATGCCGATCTGATGCCCACCTGGCTGGGAGAGCGAACCGATATGATCGACAAACTGGATGTACCGATTTACGACGATGTTGAAGATGTTTGGATTGTAAAAGACAGTCTTAATCCCTGGTATGCGATCTATGGAGCGGATCAACCTTCGATTGCGCATAACAATGCCAGTAAGCAACAAAAGGGAAATGGCGCCTCTACCAACCTGGTTTATCCGGTCGCGCTGAATGGAAAGGGCAATGCTGTGATCAATTTTGTCATTGCCGGCTCATACAATAATTTGTCCGATGCTATCGATACGTATAAAGATATCAAACAAAATTATGTCAGTCAGTTACAAGCCAAAAAAGACCGATACAGGCAACTGGCTGAAAGTTCCAAACTCACAATCCCTGACAAGAAAATGGAGCAAACATTCGAGTGGTTGAAATACAATTGCGACTGGCTGGTGAGAACGGTTCCTGAAGTGGGCACTGGTATAACTGCTGGCATTCCCGATTACCCCTGGTGGTTTGGTGTCGATAGTGAATATGCTTTGAAAGGCTATATGGCGATTGGTCAGGAAGATATTTCACTAAAGACCATTAGTCTGATTGACAGCCTATCTCAGGTCACTAACAGTAACGGTCGAATTATTCATGAAACCTCTACCAATGGTGCCGTTTTCAATAAAGGCAATATCAACGAAACACCACAGTTTGCTTCCCTGATATGGGAAACTTATCGATGGACTGGTGACAAAGAATTTCTGAAAAAGTATTTTCCAAATATCAAAAAGGGGTTGAAATGGCTACTGGAAGAGAAGGATGTCAATAAGAACCTGTACCCAGATGGTTTTGGCATGATGGAAATTCACGGTCTCAACAGTGAGATGATCGATGTGGCTGCCTATACGCAGAGGGCTTTTCTGGACGCTTCTAAAATAGCGGAACAGCTCGGCGAGGAGAGTATATCCGATGAATATGCAAAAATTGCCGCTCAATTGAAGCAGAAAATAAATGATGAATTCTGGTCGGAAGAGTTTCAGTCTTTCGCGGACTTTATAGGTACTGATCAGCAGGCCTTACACCTGATAGAAGATGCCATCATCCGTGCAGACACGCTGAATAAGCCTTGGGCCGTTGAAGAACTGGAAAACACTAAAAAGGCTATTCTGGCCAATCCTTCTCCGAAAGAAAGGCCTTTTGTGTTACATCACAACTGGGTGGTCAATACGCCTATGGAGATGAACATTGCCACACAAGAAAAAGCATTAAAAGCACTACAAACAGCAGAGACGTTTGTAAATCCTTTTGGTGTATTTGTCACTGGTATTGATCGGGATGCCTCTGCAGGTTCCGACGATGGTTCGTTTAAAGGAAGCAAAACTTTTTCCTACACCGGAGCGGTAATGACACTTCCAACCGGTGTACAGGCAGTTGCAGAATCAAACTACGGCAGACCGGATAAGGCTCTTAACTATCTCAAGCGGATGACGAGAACCTTTAGCTATGCCTTGCCAGGCAGTATGTATGAAGTATCCCCGGATTACGGTATGATCACCCAGGCATGGAATATTTACGGATTTGCAGTTCCGATCGTACAGCAGTTTTTTGGCATTCAACCGATGAGCTATGAGAAAAAAATTATCATCACCCCGCAAATGCCCTCGGAATGGAAGAATGCCACAATCGAAAATGTGAAGGTAGCCGACAATGAAATCTCGGTTTTCTATGAGGAAACAGACGGTAAGATGAACCTAAATGTCAACCAAAATCTTTCAGACTGGACAGTGGAATTAGTCTTTCCAAAATCTAAATTTGAAGGGCTTAGCCAAACCGGAAATTTCACAGAAGTAACGTCATCGGAAAACTGGATTTATCAATCCAATGATGCTACCATTGAAATCACCCTTCAAAAGAAATAGGTGGATGGTTGCCAGATGAGAAATCCCTAAATTTTCTAAAACCCGAAAAATGTGACCAATATCGTCATGATGAAAATGACCGCAAGGGCAATCGGGACGAAGTACGGCAAGGCAATGTTCAGATACTTTCTGACAAAAGACTTCTTATATCCAGGGAAACCGATAGCAATTTCTGCATCCAGATTTTCCTTTTTCCAGATGTAGGCAGCATAAAAAACGATCAGGCAGCCACCAAGCGGGAGAAAGCTGTCATTGGCAAGATTTACGATGAAGTCCAAAAATTTTGTGGGTTTCTCCGCATCATAATAGGTGACAAACTCTGTAAAAAAGGTAGAATAGCCATTCCCTAATAAAGAAGGGATACCTATAACAAAAACAATTGCTGCCATCAGCCAGGCAGCTTGAGGGCGCTTTATTTTTAGTTCGTCTACTAGGTAAGAAACTGGCACTTCCAGCAAGGAAACTGTAGAAGTAAGAGCAGCAAAACACAACAAAGCGAAGAATGCTGTTCCCAATACCGAACCAGAAATACCTCCGATATCACCGAAAATTCCCGGAAGCGTCACAAAAATCAAGGCAGGACCACTTCCAACACCACTTAAATTACCTCCGCTGATATATCCGATTAAAGGAAAAATCATTAATCCTGCAAGGAATGCAATTCCCACATCTGCCAGCGTAATCAAAATGGCCGAAGACACGAGATTATCACTTTTTCTTACATAGCTTCCATACGTGATCAATGCGCCCATTCCCAGGGACAAGGAAAAGAAAGCCTGCCCCATCGCATTGAAGACAACTTTGAGAGATAGTTTTGAAAAATCCGGCAACAGGTAAAATTTCAGTCCCGCGATGGCATTGGGAAGTGTAAGCCCGTAAATCACCAATCCAAGAATCATGACTATCAGCGCTGGCATCAGAAATTTAGCTGCTTTTTCAATCCCTCCGGAGACTCCTTTCGATACGATAATCGCTGTGGCAATCATGAATAGCAATCCAAAACTCCCGACACGCCAGATGTCTGATGTGTAAGCGGTGAAGTCATTGGCAACCTTAAAATTTCCTGTACCCATTTCGATCGTATAACCCAGGGCCCAGCCTGCAATCACATTGTAAAATGAGAGAATTAATACACCGCACAGCAACCCTAACTTCCCGATGAAACTCCATTTTCTGTGTCCTGTCTCATGAAATGCTCCCACAGCATTCCTTCCCGATTTCCTGCCGATCGCTATCTCGGTGATCATCACCGGAAAGCAAAGTGCAAAACAAAAAAACAGGTAAACCAATACAAAAACACCTCCACCGCCTGCTCCCACTTCATATGGGAAACCCCAAATATTGCCAAGTCCTACCGCTGATCCTGCTGCTGCTGCAATGAAACCTGCCTTTCCCGAAAAATTACCTCTTGATGCCATAATCTTTTTTCTTATTGATGGTTAGCACGAAGGAATTGCTATGTGGCTATGTCATTTGAAACTGTCATAAGTAACTTTCAAAAGTTGACCAAGACAAAACCTATTGTGACCATGTGATTTATGAATAAGGCTCAAATTGGGTTTAAATGCAGCTTTATGAGGGAATTGTCGTAATGAAAAACTGATTTGTCGACAAAAACTTTACCGACAATTCTATGAATCGGCTGACGTTAGTTCCTCAGAGATAAAAATATTTTCCGGAGGGATCGCTAATCGGATTTTTCGGTTTCTGTTTTCGGAAAGATCGAACAAGGCGGACTTAAGTGGTAGCTCATGTTTTTCCTTGCTCCACTGGTTTTTACCAAAAATACCTTCTGTCAGCGCCTGATTTAGTCGACGGATTTCATTGTGATCGCGGATGTCATAGTCTTTATCCGTATGAGGATCGTTCTTCGGTTTGATGACCAGCCAATCCTTTCCATCCTTTCGGTTTCCAGCAAAGGTGAGTAACAGATTGAACAATGCCTGCGATAATAAAAATGGTTCTGTCTTTCCGGGTATTCCGGTGAGGGTGACCAGGTGATCGAATTTGTCGCGGGGATTCTTTTTCCTTTCAAGTGAAAGAAATATCGCTGCTGATGGCGGAATGACATTATCTGACAGCTCTTTGACCCAACTCAGTGCCAAAGCAAAAAACAACATGATGAGTGTGGTCTTAAAAATCGCCGATAGCAAAGTCAGATTGATATCGTTATCCAGCATTTTATAGACCTGAGCGGCAAAGGTTGTGATCACGCAGATCAGAGACAGCCACGCCAGCATTTTCAATCTCCTCTTCACAAAGGATTCCCAAAGGACAAAACCGAGGAATATCAGGGTCAATACTGCATAGTAAACATCGAGCTCGCTGACAAAAGTGTATTTCCCACCTGAAAGCATCCTACTGATAGTTGGTAGTAATGAGAAAATAAAGGGCAACCCGACAATGTATTTCCAATAGCCTGATTTGATGATGGGAGCAGCTCTTTCCGGTAGGTATTTGAACCAGGGTAAGCTTAAGAGAATGAATAAACTGTTGAAGAGCGAAAAAATACTCCTGAATCCTTCGATATAAACCGGGTTGACATCAAACATGGGAAGGATGACCTCAAAAGCCCCGGACACACTCCAACTAAGGATGGAAAGTGCCAGCCAGACCTGCCCGAAATCTCCCTGTTTTCTACCCAGGTGCCACCAGATCGCCATCAGACCGAGGAACGAAAAAAAACTGACTGCCATTTGCCAGGTGCCGTAGAAGGTAAGAATCTGTTGTTCCGGTGTGCCGTTCATTTATAAAGTACAAGTAACAGTGGTTTCAATAGTAATCATTTCTAGTCATTTAGCATCATCATTTCTCAGAAGCTTTTCAATTCATAATTTATAATTTTTTCAAAGCTACGTACAGCAGATATTTAAGAGTTGAGCACAACCTTTGCCACTCCTTATGAAATTATGTCAGTTTGTTAAAATAGTAAATTAACTAATCTCAAATATAAGGTTTCATTTTCAATGTCAGGAGTTACTACCACTGGAAGTGCATCTGCGTTAGCGATTGAACCCCTGTTTGAGCACGGAATAGCCATAGGGTTGGCCTGTGAGTAATGAAAGCCCACCTTCGTTCACTGTACATTACCGAAGCTCTTGGAGAAGGAGCAATTTCATCATTCCTAAAGAAGGAACTATTTCTTAAGACTGCTTCGCTAAGGCTCGCAGTGACGCCAACTTTAACCAAATAGCACTTTGATTAACCGTTCGAGCATAAGCACCCAAACACATCAAAAACGGATTACAATGTCATCCTTTACATGCGATAATTTCTCCGTACGCGTCACAGACGTAAACCCTCATCACAAATTTTTAAACCATCACTGATTCGATTTAGGTAAGGTCACGTTATTTTCAAATGCCTTTTTCTGTTGTTTCTCATTGCTTTGCTTAGCAGAACTAGCAGAATTATTTGAATTTGAATCCGAACTTGAATTAGAGTTACTATCGGAAGAGGAGTCACCATTTATCAAATACCTGCCAACAGTTAAAGTTGTCCTTAAGCCTGCAACTACGGCTACTCCAAAATATGCTCTCTTCGCATTTTTATCAAATTTTTCTTTATCAAATTTTGCTTCAGCAAAGGATACAGCCTCTTCAGTTTCTGGGAGATCATACCAAGAAAAAAGCCCATTACCAATTGCTCCGGCAGCAGCTGTCAAACCATATATTTCCCAACTGAATTTTCCAGTTATTACGCCACTTACAGAATAACCACCGCTTGAAGTTCCCATACCAATAATTGCCCCTCCGACAACTGCACAGACAGGACATTCTGGTGCTGCAGATAATAACATTGCACCAATAGCAATTTCAGCACCACTTATAAACAGTCCACCAACGGCTTTGCCTCTGTTGTCATCTGAACTATGTCCCGAAGGATCGGTATAGTCGATCGGATCATTCAAATTGAAAGCGTAGCGGTTAAAGGTATCAGACCTATATAAGTTGGCACCTAAGTCTGTATCGGCCGTAATAAAACGACCAGATGACGGATCGAAATAACGGGCATTA
Organism: Bacteroidota bacterium; assembly: GCA_038525605.1. GTDB lineage: Bacteria > Bacteroidota > Bacteroidia > Cytophagales > Cyclobacteriaceae > JANSWY01. The sequence continues at coordinate 25,975 of JBCBHL010000009.1, read as the reverse complement.
AAGTAATACAGCCCCGTAGCATCCAACTCCTTGTCTTCGTAAGAGAATTGCACATTACCTTCCCCAAAGCTAGCGCTTGAATACAGCTTTCCGTAAGGTTGATAGACAAGGTGCGTAATGACATTTCCTGCTGCATCGCTCACCAGATTTGTACTGTTAATCTGATCGTGGTGATAGTATTGCAGGGTAACCGATTGATCGCTTAAAACCGCAATAGAACCGATTTTTCCTGCAGGCCCCATAACATATTTAGTGATTGTAGTATTACCAGCTTCTTTTACTTTTTCATATGCGGGAGAAATGTAGGTGGTAGTCTTGTTAGTTGTATTATTTGTTTTTTGCAAACGCCTGCCCAGGTAATCATAAATATAAGTTTCGTACGGACTCTGAGCGTTATTCTTATAGACTGCAATTAACCTGTTTTGGGTATCATATTTGTAACTGTAATTGACATCACCGTCACTTTTGGATTTCATATTTCCGTTAGCATCATACTTTGCGAGGTAGTTATCAGTACTATCCGGTTGATGCCCATTGTAAGTGAAAGTTTTCCCTTCAAAAGAGGTCATATTTCCTCCTTTACTGTAACCATATTTAAGGGTGCCGTAGGTGTTGCTAACCGCCTTAGTGAGTCGTCGGTTGGTATAAGTAAATGTTTGAGAGTAATCAACTGAATCAACATGCTGATCAGCTATTTGCAGTAATTCTTTCAGGTAATTCCAGGTAAACCCATGCTGCATGATGGTATTGCTACCTTTCTTTAACAAAGCATTTTTAAGTACTCCGTCCTTCATGTATTGGTAAGTGGTCGTGGTTCCATTTCCATAAGTCATAAGCCCTACCTGATCCTGCGCATTGTAATTGCTGAATTTGGCTGTAATTTCATCATTGGTGTTATGATTCTTTAAAGACAGGCTTCCTAAGTTTCCGGCATATTTGCCTTTCACCTTTAGCACCGAAGCATCGGGATAAATATATTCGGTTATAGTCCCCAAGGGGCTGTAAGCCTTTTGGGTAAGGTAGTTGTCACCTGCAAAACTCAACTCTTCGCTATTGAGAAGTCCATAGGGAGAATAGCCATAAGTGTAGGCAGACTGTGTGAAATTGTCAGGAAGCGATACTTTGACTGAACTCAGCTGACCTTTTGCATTGGCAGTATCTGTAGCATTTTCATCATACGTGAAAACCACTTTCCGTACCTCAGCTCCGGAAGCATCATACAATGTTTGTGAGGTCTTCCGATTCAAAAGATCATAGGTAAATACCTGCTTTTGTTGCTTGGCGTCTTTAACCGATTTCAGTAATCCGGTGTTATCATACTTATATACAGTAGTTCCGGCATTGGTTTCATCAAACTGCAGCTTATTCGATAGTGAATTCCATGTAGTAGTGTTTTCAACTCCATCTGCATCTTTCGCATATTTTATTCTACCGAGCCGGTCATATTCGTAATTGGTGGTGGCATTGTTGTCGCCTGGAACAATTACTTTTCTTACCTGTTGCGCTCCATTGTACCATTGCATGGATACCACCTCAACACGGGTAGAATCGTTATCCGGAGAAGAGGTGGTACTCTTAATGTTATCATATATTAAATAGTCAATAGTGGTAACCGTTTGCTTTGAACCGGATTCATCCGAAAAAGGCTCTTTTACCTTATTCACTCTACCATAAGCATCGTACCCTCTCTTTTTCCAATAAACGGGAGCTTTTCCATCATCAAAGTAGGGTAATGATTCTCCGGTTTGCTTTTGCGGGTCTTTAAACGTGTAGTCTATCCTCACATCCTTACTTGATGCTCCGGAAATGGACTCTTTGCGATAAACTCTTTGCAGACCATCGTAATACTCGTGGACTCTATGGTAATTATCGCTTCCCCATTCCAGGAGATAGTGAGTCGTGATATATTGATCTCCATTGGAATTATGATAAACCATTGTCTGTAAGGTATCTGGCGGTCCGTCAGGATTCTGCGCATTGGGACCTGTGATTGCTACGGTACGTCCAAAGCCGTCTAGAACGGTTGCTGATGTAAAACCGTTCACATCGGTTGATGAAGTCTCTATTCCAAATCCGGCATCATAGGTGGATGTCTTTACCAACTTCACACCCTGCTTGTTGGGAGGCATGGTGGTCTTTTTGGTAAACGTGTTGAAATCAGTTTCGTATTCCATTTTGAGGGAATCGTTGGCCGGCCCTATCTTCACAGTTGGATTACCATAAGCATCGTGCAAGGTCATTCGATAAATCCGGTAATCAGTTCCTCCCGCATTGTCGGTATCCACCCAGTAAGACACACAAACAGTATCCATTGTTCCTTCATATTGCCACCCTGCCATGCTAGAAGGAGTGGAAGAAACCTTTGCCGGAAAATCATATTGCGTTGCAGTGAGACTAAAAACAGTATTATCAGCGTCGGTACTAACCACCTTGCTCAACGTATCATAACCAATCAGCCAGTTGTTGGAACTCGTATTGTTATAGTAATCAGTGTAATAATTGAGGTTATCATCAGAGTTAATGTCATTATTATTATTGTCCGTGTACCCCAGGTAAGCAGTTAATGTTTGGTTACCATAATCATCATACTGATAGGTATTGGTAATACCATAGTTAAAGTCACCATATACATAATGCCGCTCAGTATCCTTTGATTTTAATGTTTGATATACCGAACCGCCTTCATATTCAGTAACATACTTTTCCTTGTCGCTGTCGCTGCAAGGACCATCCAAACAATAATATTGTGTACGTTGCTGTTGCAGTTTAGCACCGTTAGTACAATTGGGATCATCACTATTATAACACATAAGTGTAGTAGAGTAAATAGTCCCGGTGTAAGGAAACAACTGATTATATTGCTCTACTTGTTTATTACCTATCTGCAAATCGTGCGTTTCTTTCAAAGCAAATCCCAACCAGCCTCTTCCGCTGTGATCTATTTTGGCTCCTTTATAAATATATTCGTACTTGTAATCGTACGCTTGATTATTGTGTGCTGCGTCATTAGTAAACCGCATGGTTTTGGTTACATACATGGTACCTCCTTTTACATCAGCGATAGTCAAGCCCTTATTGGTGCTATAAACATAGCCAGGTGTATTGGCACTGTACACTGATTGATCTCCAAGCTTAGCGTAATTAAAGATGGTTTCACCACCCATGCTATTCACTACTGATTGCAATAAATCCGGGTAAGGTCCATGGGCCAGCATCGTATAATACACGTTATTCCCCTCCTCATTATAGATATGGTCAGCCAAGCCATCGCCATTCATATCCGCAAACCACTGAGAAGCTCCTTTTTCATTGACATCTTTCTTTTTGGTACCCCATATTACATCCGCCAAAAAAGAGCTCCCTGTATTGATGCTCACATAATATTGGTTTTCATAATCACTACTCTCCCGCTGATATAAAAGGTCCGGTAATTGATCGCCGTTTACATCCACAAACCAGATGGATTCAACGCCATACTCCGAAGAATAGCTGGTTGTCCCCCAAGAGTTTTCAGTATTTAAAGTGGTCCCTGTATTCAAACGAACACTGTATTGATTCCCATTTTGGATAACCTGATCCGTTAAGCCATCATTATTCATATCCACAAACCAGCTTGTACTGGGATCATTAAGGGACGCTCCCCAATACGTATCTGAACCAAATTTACTTCCTTCACTAAGCATCACGTAGGTTGCATAGCTATCATGTTCTATATAAACATGATCTGCCCTACCGTCACCATTCATATCTGCCATCCATTGGTTGTTATTATCATTAGCAATTTTATTGGACACAGATCCCCATTTTTGTTCGCTCGCAAACGTGGTTCCCATGCTTAGCCTTACATAATAAATGATGTCTCCATCATCCGTGCCATCCCTTTGAAAAATATGGTCGTCCATACCATCACCGTTCAGGTCAACGAACCATTGCAAGTCTCCCTTGTTTTCTACTCCATGGTCTTTATTTCCCCAGTAGGTGTCTACACCAAAGGTATCTGCCTCACTCAACATCACATAATAACCATTTTCATCGTCACGATTGTAAACGTGATCGGCCATGCCGTCACCGTTAAGATCAGCCATCCACTGAGAGTTTCCGTCGTAGGCAACAGAATGATTTCTGTCTCCCCAGAATTCCTCCGTGCCGAAGGAGTTGTCATTGCTTAGCATAACGTAATAGCCAAATTTTCCTGATCGGTTGTAAACAAGGTCTTGTCTGCCATCGCCATTCATATCTACCATCCATTGCGCCTTGCCATTATTAGAAACATCATAACTGGTATTGCCCCACATCGTATCTGCCAATGCTATTTTTGATCCTCTCAGCCAATTGAAAGTCGTAGACGGGAGAGCCGTTTCCTTCCCATCTTTTTCTGTAATCTGATCAACAAGACTCCTACCTGTAGTATTATAGTCTTCTGCCTGATAGGTAATGTGATATTCTTTGATTAGAACATCGTTCACATAAGTTCTTATATAGGCCAATCGTTTGGTTTGTTTGATGGATGCACCTCCCATGTAGGTTTTATAAACATCAGAACGATCTTCCCATTGAAATTTGACTGATCGCTTAGTTGGTGCACTGGTTTTTGTATTACCCGTATACTTGATTTCGGCAGGATAATAGTCACCAGATGTTGAATCGTAATTATCATACGAGATGATTATGTAATTGCCATGGAGATCTTCAACCTTATTTAGTGCCCATACCCTTACTTTACTCTTGCCTTTAGCTAATATCCGTGAGCTGTTAGTATTTCCGTATATTTTTGTAATGCCATTTGGTGCGTTCACAGTAAATGAGCTGGTAGCACTGCTTATATTTTCGTTGCAAACGACGTTCTGCCACGTTTCTATTTCAGTTCGGTACTTCGAATTGGTTAACCCATAAGAAGAACCACTCTTTTGAATTAGCCTTTGACCATCCAGCATCAAACGATCTGTTCCAGAATAATTAACACTGGAAATGGTGTCGTCTTGTGCCATTGTTTGACCGGTCCGCTGAATGGTGGATAAACCTTGTATTTGCCAGCCCACGCCAAGATCTCCATTACCCAGACTGCTGTTGTAGGTCAACGTTAATTGAGGTTGCATACCCAATGTTCCGGGAGGCAACTGTATGGGTATCTGTATGACTGCCGAGCCATTTGCATCTACAGAAGCTTGCACTTCGGTGTTTCCAGCCTGGTCGCTTTGTGCATAATTACCTACCGTTTGGGCAAAGGTTGTTTCCGTTAAAACCAATATAAATAGGCAGGTCAGTAGACCGAACTTTCGGTATATTTTATGGCACAAAAAGGTACTCTTTAGAAAGGTGTTAGCGATTTTAATTGTGTTCATCTTGTCTAGAAGTTGGAGGCCTGTGTGTCTCGTCACGCGATATTCACGTACACATGCATACGAATATAACATATTATTTACTTTGATGGTATCGAGAGAGTATATATCGAATCAATCGATGTTTTTTGGGGTTTTAATCAATTTGGGCCTTCACATCCTATTTGAGCCACACTTCCAAAGCTTAGGTCTGACATTACATGATTCGCCGTGCTGCTACTTTTGCAGTTATGTTTCCATGATCTAATTATTAAATTTTACAGCTACCTTCTATAAGCCTTTAGCGCTATCGTAGCTAACGGCCTTAAAGCTGATTTAACTATTTCATGGGACAGCTATACTTAAGTTTGATTGATATTACTCTTAACATGAAAGCGTTTAAGATGGACTGACTAGCGACGAAAGCAACCAAATATTTCAAATTCTAATTGCAGTTTTGATAAATCAAAGCATCATGCCAAAATCACCCTTTGTCAATAAATCGCGCTTCTTCTAATTGAACAGTTTCTTCTGTCAGATGCCTCCACTTGAATCTGTCGCCAAATTCATTAACCCTTCCCTCGGCTGCATCAGCAGTAATCTCCCCCAGGACAGGCCCCATTTTCATACCATGACCACTTCCTCCCGTGCTTACTGTCAGCCCTTTGATCTCCGGGTGATTATCAATCCAGAAATGCCCATCCAGCGTATCGGTATACAAACATCTGCGTGTATAGACAACAGGGGAATTAGCCAGATCAGGAAAGGTAACAGCCAGGAACTCTCTCAATTCCTGAATTTCAGATCCTGTAATAATTCTATCATCCAAATCGGGATCTAATTCCAGTCCATTTGTATGTCTACCGATTTTCACCACGCCATTTTTATCTGAAAAAGGCATTCCATACCAGCCTGTATTTGAAATATCAGCAGTGAAAACCGGTAGCTGCGGTGCGCTAAATTTCGCAGACTTTTCAGGCTTTAGCCAGAACACGGGATGGCCTGTCGCTTTAATATAAGGCTTGAGTTCTGGCAACAATACAGGAGAATGCGCTCCTGCAGCAATGATCAGATGATCACAGCTAAAAGTGTCTCCTTCCGTCGTTTGCACTCCTGAAATTTTACCATTTGTAATGATTAGCTGGCTCAAAGTTTGTCTTTCGTAAAGATCCGCACCAACCGACCGAAGGTGAGTAGCGAGTTTTTCGATGACCCTGGCAGACTCTACAAAACCTCCACGGGGATTGAATACGGCCTCCGGATAAGTGTTACTGTTAATAGCAGGGAATCTTTCACCTATCTCATTACTGCCTAATAATTCGGGTTGATATCCATTAGCTTTGAGTAAATCGAAACCTGCTTTCTCATAAGCTTGTTCCGGGCTACCCAGTGACTTTCCGCAGAGCATCAGAAAGCCTGCTTCATGATAGAGCTTTTCTTCAAAAAGATCATTCCAATCATGCCACCGATCGATGCAGATGTCTGCCATTCTGAAATACAACTCGTCCGAGCCATATTCAGTCCGCACGATCTTTGAAATATCTGTTGAAGCTGCCAGGTGATGAGGGATTGTATTGGGATTTAATACCGCCACTTTGTATTTTCTTTTCGTCAGTTCCAGCGCAGCTGATAATCCAAATATTCCCGCCCCCGCGATTACAAAATCATATGTTTTCATAGATAAAAATCGAAATCAGTAAAAAAAGCGATTGTAAGCTTTATGAAACATCCCTTCAAAAATGATTATTAAACTTTACTTCAGTAAATACGATTGGTAACTGGCGGGCACCATCAGGGCTTGACCAACTGCCTTTCAGATAATAGTTACTATCGGAGTTTGTGTAAATCGGAAATCTATCGCTCGAATATCCACCATTCCAATCGAGGCGAAAACTACCGGTCTTTTGACCATCAACAGTTTCTACCAGATCAAGTACCCGATCTCCTTCAGTACCCTTGAGCGTGATTTTCTGTTGCTTGCGGTCATAAAAATAAAATCCTGACACCTCCTTGCCAGTCAGCGAAAATGTCAATGCCATACTGAATGCATATTTGCCGTCAATTTTTCCAAAGAGATACAAATGATGAGAGATCTTTGGATACATTTCTTTATTCAGGAGAAATCGGGCTATGCCCATTTTAGTAGGATAGTTCTCTGAAAAAATATACTCTTTTCCGAGCGGACTGAGGTAATTTTCTATGCTATCGAGCTCGACCCTGACATCATAACCGGGTGTACAGGCTCTGATTACCCGAGGATAGCAATCGTCTACAAGAGAGGCTCTCAGCTGATTATTTCTAATGCCGTAAGTAATATCATAATAGCTACAATATGGTTCAGTGTCTGAACATTCGATGGCCTCATCGAACTGGGTTTTAATACCTTTCATCCAATACCGATTCAGAAAAGCAAGATAACCCTCCGGCGAGAACAGCGCCTGAAAGGGAATGGATTTGTAAGAGAGCTCTTCTCCGCTGTTCAAATCAAAAAAGAAAGACTGTTGGACATAATTAGGATATGCCCCATAATATTCGCCACCAAAATTAAAAAAGAATATATCTCCCTGAATGTCGGACTCAAAAAAGAGATCACTCCACCGCAAGTCTTCGATTTCCTCCGGGTTGAAACTCTCCAGCATAAACCGATCGAGTATAAACTCGTTGATCATTTCAACTACCGGGTTACTGGCATTGGAATGATCTTTCAACCGTGGTATGTTGACTTCATTTTCTCCCTTTCCGAGATTTACTTTCTCAACTACAATCTGGGCATTGGCAATACTAAAGAACAGCATCGCCAACAAGACAAGTATGGGGTATTTCATTATTCCGATCATGGATGCTCAAGATAAGCAATATCGCGGAACAAAATCGAACTCAATTGTATTGATGACAGGCTAATAATGCATTTGTAATCTTTGGAAATTTGCTCAGATTTCCAGCTTCAAGCCCATGTTGGAGTTTTCTCCAACATGAATAAATTAAAGACGATCCGCTTAATATATGAGAATATTGGTGTAAAGTGATTTCTTGCTGACCAAAAGACCACAAGGGCGAAGAGTTTCGGTGGACGATTCTACTGACGACTCAACAGGGAATGCGGACGATTAAGATCATTTTGGAAATTCAGCAAGCCTTTTAAAAGTCATTATCTTACCCCGGTTCGTATCTGAAATACCTTCCAGAATTAGCTTTGCATCACTCGCAGAAACAGTCCAGCTTTCCACAGGTTTCCCCTGCTGGTGACTCAGTAACGTAACTTCCGCCCGATGTCCATGCATGTGCCAGTAACCACTAGATCGCCCGCCCTCAGCTGTTCGTTCTCGGTAAATCCTGTCCCATCGGATGTGTAAATATTGCTGATTATCTGGATCGATCGCATCAATGACCGATTTACCACTTTCCTGTACATCAATCAGATCCCATAACCCTACAATCTGATCTGCCGGTGCCTGAGGCATCTCCAAGATTCTTTCATGAGTTACCGTGACAGCCATCCCTTCCTCCTGCCGTTTCCAGATCATTTTCTCACCTTCAAACGAGACAGTGAATCCGCCAAAACCTTCTTCGATTCCGTTCTTCGTCTCAGGTGTGATTACTTTAGTTTTTGAATCATATTGCCAGCTACCTATTCCATTTTGTAACCATCCATTCCCGGATTGAAAAGTATTATCTTCATTGATTTTTAACCACTTTGCGACGGGCGTCATTGTTTTATTGCCCACCATCACTTTTTTCACCTCCCAAAAACCAATCAGGCTTTGTGCATTCAACAGCTGGACAGATAATAGCATGATGGAAGTAATCAGTATTTTTTTCATTTTTAGTTGATTAATTCTCATTGTTTTCTAATATTAATTTTGTGATTTGTGTGATCATCTCCATTTCGTTGGTCCGATCCCCCACATTACTAGTGAAAGCGATAATGTATTTTCCACGGTCGATATTTACCAGCATCGATTTATAACCTTCGGTACTGCCTCCGTGTATGATATAGGGCAATTGAATGCTCATATTCCCCATTTTTGCATTGCTTCCGGGATTTATGATCACCCATCCATAGCCATAGTTAAAGTCATCCGTAATTTCCGAAAGGTAGTTTTGAGTCATCAGGTCACGGCTTTCTTTTTTGAACAGCCTGTTATCATTCAGAGCTCTGGCCCATTTTACCAGATCCTCAGAGGTTGAAAATATCCTTCTGCCAAGAGTCAGATCGATAAAGTTATTCGCAAACCACTGTTGAGACGACTCTTTCCAGTTGTAACCCAATGCCAGCTTTTTGGCCACAGCCTGATTATCGATGGAAGAATAGGTATTAGTGAGCTCTAGCGGTTGACAAATTTTCTCCTGCAACAACTCCGGGAATGACTTTTGATAAAGATCTTCTAAAATGACGCAAAGCAAGTGATAGGCAAAATTGCTATAATAAAACCGGGTGCCGGGAACTGATCGTGATGAGAGGTTGCTAATGAAATCCACATAAGCTTGATCGGTAAAATGCTGTCGCTTAAATTTGATGTATCCATTGGCCGACATATCTGATGATACACTATTGTAATCGGGCAGGCCGGAACTGTGTGTAAGCAGATGATGAACGGTGATGGAATCATGAAACTGTCCGGAGTAGCTGAAATTCTCTAATAAGTCAACCAGCCTGCTTTTGATAGTCAGTTTGCCCTCCTCCACTGCCAGCATGATAAGTCCCGCAATAAAAGATTTGTTGACAGATGCTATATCGAATCTGGTATCGGCTGCTACCGGAATATCCCAGTTTCTATTGGCAATGCCTACCTGTCTCGAATAAAGAATTGAATCCTGATTGGCAATTGTAATAGCGCCATGAAAACGATCGGTCTTCAAAGCTTCTTCGATGTATTGATCAACAGCTACGAATTGACTTGGTTGACTGCTGTCTTCAGATGGTTGGCAACTGCAAATAATGGTCAGACTAATGAGTAATGAAAGTGTGTTTTTAAGCATTCGATATTGTCATATTTTGGGTTTTACTGCTGATTAGATAATTCGTAAACATTTTTATAGAAGGACTTTTAACGGATAGTCAATCAAAAAATCATCTAAAGATTCCATTGCAATTAACGAAGATTATTCCCTGAAAGAATGATAAAAACATCAATTTGGGACGAAATTTCCCTATTTGGGATGAATCATTAGCAATTAGTTGAACTGTGCTTCGTACTTTTCAGATATCGGAATCGTAGCATGCCCTAAATCCAACTCTGATTTGCCTTTCCTCCTGATCACACTCTTTATCTGAGACGGATTTACCAAATAACTTCGGTGACTTCTCACAATGGATTGATGCTGTATATGCATTTGCTCAACCGCTTTCAGGCTGTTTCTGATAAGCGTTTTGTTCAGAGCATCATTTGACAAGTAGAACACCTCCACATAATTACCTGAAGATTTTAGATAAAGAAATTCGGAAGGTTTGACATTGATGAATTCTTTGCCATTTTCAGCACTGATTCTGATGATGTCATCAGTAGTTTTTAGTTTCTCTTTTAGCCAAAAGATCAATCCTGAAATGATGATTGAGAAGATCACCATCGATGGATATTCATATAAGAAGTAAGTGTAGGCGGAAATAGACCACTCCGTTCCTTCCCAAAAGTAATTGAACAATAAAAAAGTGACCTGTATCCCCAATATAATTTCGAGGAGATAAAGAAACAACCTTTTAATCAGCGTATCAATTGCAAAGAATTTAATCGCCAGCCATTCGCAAAGGCCAAAAAGCAGAGAAGTGGCGATTCCAAATACGACAGCCCGTACAAACAGACTATGACCAGAATATGATTCTCCTCCCTGAATGTTAAACCCCTTGAAAACAAACAAAACATAAAATACCGAAAGCCCCGATAAGATCACAAGTGACCAGCTATCAGGGTTTTGGATTTGATTGAATTTCGACTGCTTTCTTATGATCATCAATTATATCGAAGGTTATCTGTTGTTTATCGATCAGGTTGAAAATTAATCACCAACAGATAAAAAGTAAACATTACCTCCGATAAATTGACATATGAACACTACCGTCCTTCCAGTATTTTTTTGATCTGTGTTAATCTCTCTTCAAAAATGGATAGTGAGCCATCTTTTTGATCCTTTGCCAGTGAAACTGCCCGCTGAGCGCATTCGAAAGCTTTCTGATATTTTTTGCATTTCAGCAATCCTTCAGCTTTACTGTCCCACGCATTGGGAGAATCCGGATACAGGGTGGTATTTTTTTCGAAAAACGAAACAGCAATTTCACAGTTTCTTTCAAGAATGCGATACCCAAGCCTGTTAATGGCGTTTTGTGAAGGGTTGTACATCGTAAAATAGTAGCGACTCAAACTATCGGCTATCGCATCTTTTTCCGCTTCATAATGCATCGTGATGAGGTGCGCTATCGAAGATTCCGAAGGCAATACATGATATCCCGACAACTCAGACAACTGATCGAAATATGCTTTGAGTGCCTGCAATCCACCTTCAGATTCAAACTCCTCTAAAGAACCACGATCGGGATAGCCTTGCAAGCGATATTCATCCTTCAGGTGATGAGCTGCCAAATAAAGCTGATGAATCAACTCTGTTTCTTTGACAGGCGCCACATTTGCCAGAAAAATAATAGTTGTCCCATCATCAAAAAGTGCAATTGATGACCTGTGCCCGGACAATGCTCCGCCGTGGATATACATTTTCGCCTTGGTATTTCTCTCTATCATCTCGTCCCAGTTTCTTAACCAGCCGTAGCAGTAGCCTTCCCGGTTGGGCGTGAGCATCTTTTTGGTAGTTTCAGGATGTAATAATGTGCTTTTACGGACAGCTTCACTCCAAATGAACAAATCCTCTACCGTAGAATGAATACCGCCCGTAGCATATTTATTCGATTGATCCCTGCTACGTGACGGTTTAAAGCCTCCTCCATACTTTTTGAACAGCATCATAATAGATTCATCTTCTATAAACCTATGCCCCCTGGCAGTCTTACTAGCAATGAAATCCGTGCCGGCAAAACCAGTGTTTTTGAGCCCAAGCGGTTTAGCGATGTTTTCTTCAATGAGCTGCGCATAGGACTTTCCGGATACCTCTTCCAGGATATTTCCCAACAGCATATAACCCGGACTGGAGTAATGAAAACCAGTACCGGGGGCATCTCTAAGTTTCATGCTGCTAATCAAAGTAGAAAGCTGTCTAGGCGTAAACACCTCATCACGAAATTGATCAAGATTAATCCCCATTTCGGTAAAACCTTCATAGTGTGGTAATCCTGCCGTATGGGAAAGCAGCTGGTGCACCGTCATCTGCGAGGCAAACTGATCAGGCAAAAATGGCAGGTAAGTAGCCACTGAACTATCCAGCCTAATGAGGCTATCTTCCACCATTTGCATTACCAACATGGCCGTAAATTGCTTGGTGATAGAGCCTACCGGAAAAATCGTTTGTACCTGATTTTCTATCTCCTTTTCCCGGTTTTCATAGCCATAGGCATCTTTGAATATTACCTCCCCATTTTTTGCAACGAGCACAGCCCCCATAAAAGGACTGTTTATTTTACGCCTCCCATTCTTTTCATAGTGAAGCATTAGTTCATCAACTCCTTCGGGCGAACTGGTACAGGAAATCTGTGTCACTCCCATTGCAATGAGAATGAATATTGTCATAATTCTAATCATGTGATATTTGAGTTTTATTCCTTGATTTTGAATGCGACAAATCTATTTGCTCAACAGCAAATTTCTTGCGCCATTCCTATGACATTCTTGCGTCAATTGCTCTCAGAGCTATTTTCTTTAAAAAAAATTGGGAGAGATGCGCGTCTCAAGACTAGCCTTATTTCCTAATTTCACAGTATGCCAGATGAGGATTGCAACGTTTAAGAGAACACAGATCAGATAGGTTAATAAAGAAGTAAATCCTGCCTCACCGGCTTCTTCCGTAATCATGCGGGTTAATAAAATCGTCAGCATAAATAGTCCCAGAGAAACTACCAACCAGATGATCTGAAAGCTGATGATCATCCCGGCAATATGCGGGAGTTGTACTGGCTTTTTTCCAACCTTCCAGATGATGAAAGGAAGAAACACATTTGCAGGCGGTATAAAAGCTGTAAGCAATGCCGCTACATTCATAAACTTCAAAATTCTGACCTCTGCTGATACATCCTGTTCTTCAGATTCACTGATTAATTCCTGATAATTGATTTTCAGGTGGTCGGATAGAATTTTCAAAGTAGATTTTCGTGGTGTTACATCTGCTTTTTCAATCCGCTGGATCGTTCTCAAAGATATATTCGAAACAGCAGCCAATGACTCCTGAGAAAGCCCTTCTTGTTTCCTGGCCTCCCTGATTTTTTCCGATACCTTTTTAAGATCCATATTGAATAATTCCGATCCGGTAAAATTGAAATAAATCGGTAAGTAAAAATAGTGTGAAGGCAATTTTTTGATTAGACCATTAATTAGAGTATCTGAGGCCGATTGGAGTTTTCTCCAACTAACCCACATATTATTATGTTTATCATCGATAATTTTCCTCGGACAAAATAAAATTCCCTCGGAAAGCAAAATAGTGTGCTCGGGAGCCGAATTATCCCCTCGGAAGCCCAGCTATAGTCCTCGGAGAGAGTTATATAGAGCTCGGATAAAGTAAAATTTTCTCGAACAGAATATTATTTGCTCGAGAATGAAAATTTTCCCTCGGAAGGAATAAAATTTTTCTATCATTGATCTTTGACTCATCAAAAAAGTCCCCTACTGCCGCAAACATCGGAATGTATCTGCGAAGAGCCTGTAAGGTTCAATGAAGAGCAAAAGTGACCCCAAGAGGTCTGTTCAAACTGCAAAAAATATAGTTTGTGCTGGAAACAGCAGTTTGGAATTCAGGGATACACATTAATTTGGCGTCACTGCGATCCCGATACCCCAAATGCTACTATTAGATAATAACTTAATCGGGAGAAGCAGTCTGGCTTATGAATAAGGAATGAAATTATTAGATTTATTGCAAGCAATTACATAACCAAATTCATAAATTATGATTAGCTTTTCTATATGAATTATTTAGTATACTGTCTCTTTTTCATTTTATTGATCTCTGGTTGTACAGTACCTGTAGAAGAAAAAGATAAATCGCCACTAGAAAAACCTTTATACAATTATAATGATTTCAGGAACAGGGTATTGCATAGGCTGGCTATGCCTGAATATAATCCAATAGCTTCACAGCTTTGTTATCTCGGTCCTTACCTTGACTCGATGTATAAGTATGATAGAATCGTACATCATAAATTTGAAAACTATTCTACTATCAGCGCTGATCTTTATTTACCTGATATGTATGTTATCCTGATCGATTTTGACAATGAAAAATTTCTATTTAGCTCGTTATTAATGAATAGTTTGTTTAGGTACAACAACGATACAAACAATAAAGAAATAGTTCCTGCAAGTGAAAAGATTTGCTACTACAAAGACGTAAAAGAGTTTCAACGAATGCTGAACTACATTAATCCAGCTGATTCAGGTTCATTGAGTCGTAAAGGAATTGCGGATTTACTAAAAAAGTGCTTTTTAACATTCGGCTTGGACAAAACTTATCTTAGAAATGATACAATCAGAAATATTGAGAATAGGGAAGCCTTAGATAACTGGAAAAAAATACATCTTGGAGTCTATAAAAATGATGTAGAGCTATCTTATGATTCCAAATCTATTTATCGACCCCTTGATAGATGGGGGCTGCTGATTTTTAAAAAATCAGATTCCTGCCCATTATCCATCATGAAGAAAATTTATCCCAATACTACAAAGGTAATTTCAAGTGCTGATGCATTACCAAATTATCTCAATTACTGCGATGATTGAGGCTTTCAATCACTAATCGTCCTCAATTGCATCGAGGTTGAAGCATATACAGGAATTGCAATGCTTAGTATTCAAAATGGGCGCTGGGAACTGTGATTTCGTGTACACTGTAGACCATTATGGCAAAACACTCTGGCGAATTATTTCATTTTTAGTTAGATTACTTTTCGACAAACTATAATTTTTTAAAAACTAATTATCATGAAAAACAAAAAACTAGATTTACAGCAAATCAAGATCGAAAGCTTTGTGACAAAAATGGTTGAAGAAGTCTCAGAGACCATTAAGGGAGGAGGTTTCTCTTCTGGCAAAAACATTTCATGCAACTGTACTTACCCTACATCACCTTTATGTGACCTGAGTACAGAAAACGTAAATGTTTGCCCTTACTAAGATTTTGTTTGATTTTTGGTGTTTATTCCTGATAAGCACCAAAAATTTATCTTCAACCCTTATTGGTGTTTTCTCCAACATTAGTTACCAGATGAATGTACTTCAATAGACTTTCTGGTCACAAGACCATCAAGGGCAGGGTCAAGGGCATTACAAATGCTTTAAAATCCACTTAGAATATGCGGATAATCTGAGGTTTAATAGTTTGTAATTCAAAAACCACTAAAAGCACAGTATAAAATAAATGGTAGGTTAGGGATTAATTAGCATTAAGTCTATTAACAAGCTCGATTACCTTGTAATTAGCTGTTTTTATTTTAGAAAGTTTTTTTTCACTTAAATCTCCCTCAAATAACGTGGCTAACATCTTTTTTTTCTCTTGACGGTCGCCATCAAGCCGATGGAGCTTTCCATTCTTTTTTGAAATATATAACACCTCAATAATTTCCTTACCCGTTGAAGAAGAACTTGTATTACTATCAGGCATTGACGTCAGGAAATGCATCGGCTCCTTTTCATAATAAACTTCCTTGTAGAGTTCATACCTGCCAAAAGCTATTTTCTCCAGATTCACAGATTTGCCATCATACAGTTTTACGACGTTTAACTTACGTGGATAACCGAAATAAAAACATTTAATCGAATCCAGAGATACTTTGGTTTTATAGGCATACTTTTCAAGATCTCCGGGGTAGGTCAAAGTCAGCTGATTGGACCTTGTTATAATAGGAGTGTTTGTACTCTTATCGATTTTCACCTCAGCGTAAATTGTATCTTGTGAATTTAAAATGACATATCCATAATAGTTGAGGAATTTTAACTTCTCTTTTCTTGATAATTGAGAATAATCAATATCCTGTGATAACCCAACCGCTGGTAAGAAAAATAATACTAAAAGTAATACTTTGATCATCGTTGCTCCTGATTTTATTTGATAGTTGAAATGATTATTGTGCTAGTTTTGCTAATTGATTTCAGATCAAACGGAAATCCAGTTCTCTTTATTTTAATTTGATTACTTACAATATTAATACCTTTTCAGGATCATTTTGATATTGCATAACAATTAAGCCTACTCAACTGCATTCATCACGAATTGAATACTGCATTTATAAGGTATGCAGGCAGCTAAGCAAGCGCTTGGAATTGTGTTACCGCAGAACACGTTTTCAGTTAGTCTTTGCGATCCCGATATTTTTGTCGGGAGAAGTTTACAATCCCGACCTTTAGAGTCGGGGCAATCTTACGTGTAGAAAGAGATTAAAGACAAAAGATCAAAGAATAAAGAATAAAGAATAAAGAATAAAGAATAAAGAATAAAGAATAACGCCTGGCAACAGTATCTATTTTTTAGGTGTGAGATTCTTTCGTCGATGTTCTGTTCCAGAAGAAATAACGATCCTCTAATCTCCTCTGAATGACGAACAAAAACAAACAGCAGGAAAAATCTTCAGTGTGTCTTTGCGAATGTGATTTGGGGAAAGCGCTGCAGATACTGTGTGAGGGATAGAAGTAGTACCCCGCAGTGATCCCGAAAGTTTTCGGGAGATCGAGGAGTACAAACGGATAGCCCGACCGAGCGACGAAGGAGCGAGGGCACACCCTCCTTAGAATTATTTAGTTCTTCACGAACTACACTTCACGAATCATAATACTACTAAGCAGCCTGTCCAGACCTACCTCAAGCATGGGGCCATTACCAATCTTGGTAAACCCAAACTTCTGATAAAACCTAAATGCCCTGAAATTGAGATTGGAAACACATAACCACAAATGGCTGCTTCCCGACTCCCTCGTTTTTCTGATCGAGTCTTCCATCATGGCCTTACCAAGACCAGTCCCATATTCCGACGAAAGGAGATATAGCTGTTTTAATTCTGATGCTGCTAAATGCGACCGTCCCGGACAATCATTCTTAATGATGACAGATAGACCTACAACTTTACCGGCTTTCATAGCAAATGTACAAGTACAGTTATCATCCGAAAGCAGTCTTGTGGCAGCTTCATTTGTGAAATTACGGGCACTGTATGCCAAAATATCTGTGGCAGAATGGATATCGTGATATGCCTCTTCAAAGCTCTGCTTCCAAAATTCCGTTAGCTTTTCCGCGGACTCAGGATCAGCTATTTTAAATTGATAATTTTCCAAAACTTCATTAAATAACCTAACAATCTTCATACAACCATGTATCGATAAAACCTAAAACATAGCGCAATCAGGCCCAACCTTATCTGATCGTGAAGTTCGATTTCAGCAGCGCTGAATTAGCAGATGATGAACCGATGAACAACTCATAGTCCATTTTCTCTACCTCCCATTTTTTAACGTCTTCATTATACCAGGCCAGATCCGAAGCACTTACTGAAAACCGAATTCTCTTCGATTGCCCTGGTTCCAGCTTCACTTTCTGAAAACCTTTCAGCAATTTTTTTGGTCTGTCGATCGTAGAACTTTCAAATCCCACATACAATTGAACTACTTCCTCTCCTGTTACACTACCTGTATTAGTAACGATCACTGAGGCTTCCAACTGATCAGCTTCAGTTAAATCATTATTCAAAATACTGATGCTATCATAGGTATAGGATGTATAGCTGAGGCCATAACCAAACGGATAAGCTGCTGACTTCTTCTGCTTTTCCAAAAGAGTATATCCATGATAATAACCGTACTAAATCTCATCAATATAGGGATTAAACTTCGGGTAATTATTCGCATTTTCCGCGATCGAAAAAGGTAGTTTCCCACTGGGATTCACTTCCCCATACAAAATATTGGCCAGTGCATTACCCCCTTCCATTCCGGAATACCAGCTGAATAGTATCGCAGGTACCTCGTCTTCCCATGCAGCCATGTCAATCGCACTACCACCAACGTAGGTCACCACTACGTTTTTACTTTTCGCAGCAATTGCTTTGATGAGCGCTTCATCTGCCGGGTTCAATCTCAAATCCGAGCGGTCACCGCCTTCTCCTCTTTCACCTATTAGTTTTCCAGCGTTAGCCGATGCCTGCATCTGATCCCGATTGAAAATGATGTACTCACCTTCATCAACATACGTATAGCCAACAACCACAACAACCTGATCTGCACTCGTTGCGATTTCTGCAGCTCTGTCAACATCCGATCCATCGTCTAATATTACTTCATTGCCGAGAGCTTCGTGGTAATCTTTGATCCCTTCGTAGGGCGTCACCACATAAGGTGGATTTGAATCACTACTGCCATGATCCCCGGTATTCTCCACATTGGCCAGTCTTCCGATGACTGCAATCTTCTGACCGTTGGCTTTGCTAAAGGGCAAAACATCTTCATTTTTCACTAATACCATGCTTTTTTCTGCCGCCTCCTTCGCCAATTCGATATGAGATTTGTCAAGTATCAGATCAGCTGGAAATTGATCTTCGTCATCGATCAATGCATATTTAAGCCTCGTTTTCAATGAACGGATAACCAACTTATCAATATCTTCTTCCGTAATTTCTCCTGATTCAATTCCTCCCTGAAGAGTTTCGTAGCTGTAAGCGTTTTGCCAAGGCATCTCTACATCCAAGCCTGCCTTTACACCTGCTACACCATCATATAGTCCATATACCCAATCGGTACTGACAAAGCCTTCAAACCCCCAGTCATTTCTCAGAATATCTGTGAGTAATTCCTTATTACTGCCTGCAAACTGTCCTCTCACCTGATTGTAGGCACTCATAATCGAAGCGGGCTTTCCTTTTTGAATCACCTTTTTAAAATGTGGCAGATATACTTCTCTCAATGTTCTTTCATCCACTTTCACATTGACCACCCAACGGGAATTTTCTATACTGTTTAATGCGAAATGCTTGGGACAGGCCATCACATTATTCGCTTCAATACCCTGCACTGCTGCTACGCCAAATTCACCGAGGTGCCACGGATCTTCCCCATAGGTTTCCTGCGCCCTTCCCCAGCCAGGATGTCTCAGCAAATTGATACAAGGAGTAGCTGCATAATTGGCTCCATTAGCTCTGATTTCTTTACTGATCACCTCGTTTACGCGTCGTTCTAAAGAAACATCCCAACTCGCTCCACGGGCCATTGCCACGGGAAAGGTTGTAACCGCATCAATACCTTTACCGAGCACCCTTGCTCCTCTGGGACCATCAGACAATACCCAAGGCGGAAGATTTAATCGTTCATTTCTGCCCACATAAACGTGTGGAAACCGCTTCTTAGCCAAAATATTGATGATGAATTTTGGCATGGAAGTTAACCGCTTCTCTCCATACATCTGATCGATTTTCTCTTCCAGCGTCATCTGAGACACCAGTTCCTTTGCCAGCATTCCCAAGTCCTCTGTCGAGGAAAAATTACTCTTATCTGCTTTCAGAGAATAAGTGTCATAGTTAACACTCTGATAATAAACTATTCCAATGAATACGAGGAGTATTAACAGGAGTACGCCCGTTATTTTCAACAGTCTTTTGAAAAACTTTTTCATAGGCTAAGCTTCATTGTGGCATATTGACACAATAATATATGATATTTTTTAATGTGGCATAATGACACTATGATTATTTTTGCATTAGGATAAGACAAAACAGGTGAATGGACATAAAAAAGATGTTGGATGAGGGGGCAAATTTGTTTCTGCCTAATTTATCGATTGACATTGCAGTTATTGGTTTTGAAGCGGGAACTTTGAAAGTTCTGCTGCTGGAACTCGATAGCAAATGGATGTTGCCGGGTGGCTACATTTTCAAAAATGAGTCGATAGATGATGCCTCCAGGCGGATTCTAACCGAAAGAACCGGCCTACAGCACTATTTCATGAAGATTTTCCAGGTTTTTGGCAATGCAGACAGAAGTTTCCCTGATGAAATGCGACATATCCTGAAAAAACTTGATATTCCGTGGCACCCCAATTATTGGATGTGTCAGCGATATGTTTCTACTGCTTTTTATGCACTGGTAGATATTGAGCGTGTGACTCCTGATGGTGGCATCTTATCTCAAAAAACAGCCTGGTGGAACCTGAGAGACCTCCCGGTTATGTGGTTTGATCATCAGCACATTGCTACGGGTGCCTTGCGAAAACTAAAGGAAGATATATTGATTGATCACCATTCTTACAATATGCTTCCTGAAAATTTTACCATGCCCCAACTGCATCAATTGCAAGAGCTCATTTTAGAGAAAAAAATAGACAGGAGTCGTTTTCAGAAAAAAATGTTGAGCCTGGGAATATTTGAAAGACTACCGGAACCCAAGCAGGGAGTACCACACCGAAGACCATTTCTTTACAAGCATAAAGATCATTGAACTTCGTCATTCCACATCACTGACGCAATCTTCCATTCGTTTGATATCCTAACGAACTGAATGGTTTTGACACCTTTGGTTTCGAAATAACGGCCATCCAAATGCCCTGATTTTTCATACAGCACAAACCTGCTCGCTATGCCTTCGAAAATGTTCGTATCTGAAGTCACTTCCCTTTCGCTAAACCCAGTAAGACGTCCGCTATTTAGTATTTCACTTCGGGATTCCACAAATTCTTTAACAGAATAAATCTCAGATTTACCGGCAGTATTATTGATGATCGAGCCGGTCGGAATTAATAGATCATTTAACACTTCAACTTTAGGGACTTTGTCACCAACATTTGTGAAAATATCAAAAAATAATGCTGATAGCTGATCAATTTCGACAAGATCATCCATAGGTTTATCAGTTGAAAACAGCAATAATTGATCACCATGAGACTGAATAGTTTTTTCAAATCGCAAGCCAATTTTCATCAGTAATCTGATAGAAGCTATGTTAGCAGGATCTGTAATGGCCAGTATTGTTTTTAGCTTCAATTCCTCAATTCCATATTTCAAAGTAGCAGAAGCAATTTCAAAACCATATCCATTGCCTGCATATTCCGGTAACATCGCAAAGCCTATGTCCACATCATCAAGTGTATCTCGTTTGATCAAACCACACATCCCAATAGGAATACCTGTCTCTCTTAATTCTACTAGCCAGAGGCCAAAACCATTTACAGCATAGCTCTTCAACGGGCCGTTATCCAGGTAAGCAATCGCATCTTTCTCAGACTGAACTCCCCTATCTCCAATAAACTGCAACCATTCCGGTGTATTGACCAAATGATGGATAAACTTTGTATCCAAGTAATCGAACTCTCTTAAGGAAAGTCTTGCCGTATGTAGAATTGTTCTTTTTCGCATCATTGATTTAATTTGTTCAAAGAAAGCAATATCAATTTATCAAATGTGCTGCTGATTTGAGTTAAATGTCAATTTTAAAACCAATCTTATCTAATTGTACTCAATGAAAAAGCTCTTTCTTGACGATCTCAGAGAAATAGACATGGTTTATGACTCATCAATGATTGACGAGTTTGTCATCGTTAGGAATTACTATGATTTTGTGAAATACATTCAAAAGAACGGATTGCCGCCATTTATAAGTTTTGATAATGACCTTGGGTTAGATGAATCAGGCGAAGTTGCCCCTAATGGCTATGCTGCTGCCAAATGGCTGGTATATGAATCCGGGCTTGATTTAAAAAATCTCAAATTCAAAGTACATTCGGCTAATCCAGTTGCTGCTGAACAAATCAGAGGATTACTCAACAATTACCTGAAATTCCTGAAAGAGTAATTGAACAAAACCGTACAAATCCGACATTTCGGAATAAAAAACGATCACCATAAAGTCTGCTAAAATAATATCTGATTGACAAACGTTTTCATTTTTTAAAATTTCAGTAGTCTCTTGCTTTGCTGAATTACTTATTGTAAAATCACATTCATTCTTACATTTTCAGTAAATTTCGAATGCTCTTAAGAGCTTCAATTATCAGATTAATAAGATTCTATGAAGAAAATTATCATATTTCTATTTCTATTAAGTTTTTCCTCAATGGCGCAAGAACTAAGTTCACCTGATGGCGATTTTAAAATGCAGTTCATGGTAAAAGATGGAATTCCTTTTTACCAATTGAGCTATCAAAACCAGACTGTAATCGCAGACAGTAAACTTGGTTTGGAGCTAAAAGATACCGAATCGTTGCTGGATGGTTTCAGCGTAACAAATACTGAAACCGGCACTTTTGATGAGTCCTGGAACCCAGTATGGGGAGAGGTCAAAACAATTAGAAATCACTACAATGAGTTGGCAGTGACTCTTACTCAGGCAAGCACCAAAAGGATTATGAAAATCAGATTCAGATTATTTGATGACGGTTTGGGCTTTCGGTATGAGTTCCCTGAGCAGCAAAACCTGACCTATTTTACCATCAAAGAAGAAAGGACACAGTTTGCCATGACTGGTGACCACACTGCTTTTTGGATACCCGGCGATTATGATACCCAAGAGTACGATTTCACTACTTCTAGACTCTCTGAAATCAGAGGTTTGATGCAAGGTGCGATTACTCCTAATGCCTCACAAACCCAATATTCTGAGACAGGTGTTCAAACTTCACTAATGCTGAAAACAGCGGATGGCTTGTACATTAATTTACATGAAGCGGCACTGATAGAATATGCGTGCATGCACCTGGACCTTGATGATAAAAATTTCATTTTCGAATCACACCTTACCCCTGATGCGCAGGGCGATAAAGGTTATATGCAAGCTCCCAGAACTACCCCCTGGAGAACAGTAATTGCCAGTAAAAATGCCGGAGATATTCTAATGTCTCACATTACACTCAATTTAAATGAGCCTTGCGCCTATGATGATACCTCATGGATCAAACCCGTAAAGTACATCGGTGTCTGGTGGGAGATGATTACCGGAAAAAGCTCGTGGGCCTATGCTGATGTCCCATCCGTCCAATTAGGCATTACAGACTTTGCAAAGGCAAAACCTACTGGCCGTCATGCTGCCAACAATGAGCATGTCACGGAGTATATCGACTTTGCGGCTGAACATGGTTTCGATGCTGTTTTAGTGGAAGGCTGGAATGAAGGCTGGGAAGACTGGTTTGGCAAATCAAAAGATTTTGTATTTGACTTTCTCACACCTTACCCTGATTTCGATGTTGAAAAACTGAGAGATTATGGTAAAAGCAAAGGCGTTAAACTCATGATGCACCATGAAACTTCTGGTTCTGTCAGAAACTACGAAAGATATATGGATCAGGCCTATCAGTTTATGGTCGATAACAACTACAATTCAGTGAAAAGCGGCTATGTGGGCAATATCATACCACGTGGTGAGTATCACTACGGGCAGTGGATGATCAATCACTACATATATGCGATAAAAAAGGCTGCTGAATATAAAATAATGGTCAATGCGCACGAGGCAGTCAGACCTACTGGCTTGAGTAGAACTTATCCAAACCTCATCGGAAACGAATCTGCGAGAGGTACTGAGTACGAAGCGTTTGGTGGCAGCAATCCTGATCATACGACTATTCTTCCTTTTACAAGGCTTATCGGTGGGCCAATGGATTACACTCCAGGTATCTTTGAGCCTGATGTCAGCAAGTACAACCCACAAAACAAGTCATGGGTAAATACAACCATTGCCAGGCAGCTGGCACTGTATGTGACGATGTATAGTCCCTTGCAGATGGCTGCTGATTTACCAGAAACCTATAAAAAACACCTCGATGCTTTTCAATTCATCAAAGATGTAGCACTCGACTGGGACGAAACCAGGGTACTGGAAGCTGAGCCGGGAGACTTTATCACTTACGCCAGAAAAGAAAAAGGAAGCAACAACTGGTTTGTTGGCAGAACTAATGACGAAACAGGAAGAAACTCTGAAATCTCTTTCGACTTTCTCGACAGTGGAAAAAAATATCTTGCTACGGTCTATAGTGATCAAAAAAATGCGCACTACAAAAACAATCCAAAAGCCTATCAGGTGAAAAAGTATGTAGTTACTTCCAAATCGAAACTGAAGCAGTATTGTGCGCCAGGTGGTGGCTATGCCATCAGTATCTTGGAAGCAAAAAACAGCGAACTGAAAGGACTGCCTAAGCTTTAAACAATTTCACTTTCATGTTGATCACAATTTTTAGGATTTATAACAATCGTTGTAAATCCTAAAAATGGTTATCTTTAGAATTTGGCAGTTATGGTGATCGACTTATGTCATAACTGTTTTCCCAACATTCTAACCTGATTCTACATGAGTAATTTTGTTGCTGAACTAATAGGCACCATGCTATTGATCATCCTGGGCAATGGCGTAGTTGCCGGAGTGCTCCTTAAGGACAGTAAAGCCGAAAACAGTGGCTGGATCGTCATCACCCTGGCCTGGGGTTTAGCAGTTACCTTTGCAATTTATGCAGTTGGCGATGTCAGCGGGGCTCATATCAATCCGGCAGTAACATTGGGATTAGCGTTTACAGGTGAATTTTCATGGTCTCTTGTACCGCAATACTTGGCAGGACAAATGCTGGGAGCATTTATCGGTGCAATATTTGTTTGGATTTTCTACTTACCTCACTGGAAAAGAACTGAAGACCCGGCTTTGAAAATGGCTCCATTTTGTACCTCGCCAGCGATCAGAAGTACGTGGGCCAACCTGCTTAGTGAAATGTTGGGTACTTTCATTCTTTTATTATCACTGTCATACATCGGAGCAAATGAATTCTCACAAGGCCTCAACCCGCTGATAGTCGGGTTTCTCATCTTAGCGATCGGTCTGAGTTTGGGAGGAACTACCGGATATGCTATCAACCCGGCAAGAGATTTAGGTCCACGAATTGCTCACGCCCTTTTACCTATTCCCGGAAAAAGTAAATCCGACTGGGCATATGGATGGATTCCCGTTGTGGGCCCTGTCATTGGTGGCATCTATGGAGCCTTGTTTTATCAAGCCATCTTCAAGCAAAATATAACTACAGCTTTCTGGATATTTACAGCAGTCGTTTTAGCAGTAATCATCCTGGCAGTGACTAAGCAAGTCAAAGAAGACAGCAAAACCGTCTAACAGATTTTTATATGTTAGAAGGTATCATGGGAGCCATTCGCCAAATAGGGCCATTTACTGAAAGTGAACTCGAATTAGTTCGGAATAAAATTGGTGCTTTTAGCCTGGATGAAGGAGTCAGTTTGCTTGAAAAAGGTGAAGTGTGTCATTGTGCCTACTTTGTAGAGTATGGAAGCTTCAGACATTTTTATAAAACGGAAGATTTGGAGGAAGTAAATGTCAACCTGGCTGTTGCCGGAGACTGGCTATTGGATCATCAGAGTTTTACATCGAGGAAACCATCACTCAACCAGATAGTCGCAAACGAGGACAGCAAGGTCAATTTCATCACGATTGATGCAGCACATGAGTTAATTGGCTCTTCTCCTAAATTTTTCAGTCTGGGACGTATACTCGAAGGGGTTGCCAGCAATCCCTACCATCAGGATATTAAAGCTACACCTGAAGAAA
>JBCBHL010000008.1:0-45374 GCA_038525605.1 Bacteroidota bacterium | reverse complement strand
CCGTCATGCAAACGCCTTTGTCCAGAGGGATCGTAAACATGGGCTCTACCATACGACTCGGTGAAAAAATTTGTTTTTTTTTTTTCGTTTTGGGGTTGTTTTTCGCTCCCCCGCCACGCCTGAGTCTGACTTCAATTCCTCTTTAAAAAAGATCAAATGGAATACCACCACCACCAGGTCCTGATCCAGGAGGCCTTGGAGCTGTCCATACTGTACTGTAGGACATGTTCGATTTAAATGTCTTAGAAACCGTCACTTTTGGAGATCCGTCTTTAGGCACAACATCAAAAGAAATCCTGGTACCAATCACTGATGCTGCATAATCCGGAATGAGAATGACTTGACCTGTACGATAAAACTTTCCACCTATATTTTCAAGTTTTCCAGATATCATTGCATAAGAAATATCACGAAGAACAACTTCCGGACGGATATTCCTAATGTCTGCAACCGCCAAGACTTCAGGATTAAATTTCAGGTTGTAAGAGTTGGACTCTACGGTGTATGTATATCTCTTCTTCGGATACTGTTCCTGACCCATATTATCATATTGCCTAACGTTCGTTGTTTTTCGATGGATCTTGGGTCTTCCCGAAATATAAAAGACACCAAGAGGTTTATCATAGGCAGGACTTGCACCTATTAGGTTAGAATTGTCAACGCCAGGTATAGCAAATGTTCTTGAATCAATCAAAAAGGTTTGTTGCAATGTTCCTTTTAAATTAATAGATGCGTCCAGCCGTAAGTTTACATTGTCAGTATTGGAAGAGCTGTTTTTACCAAAAATACCTCCCAAAATGTTTTCAACAACTCCAACTCCCGCTTTCTCCAATGCTTTTTTAGCGCCGGAGAAAAATGCCTGACCCAGCTTGGAAAGACTATTAGCGTCACCGTCACCTGTGAGTTTTACAATGCCGTTTTTAGCAACATTGTTAGTAGTGTTGATGCTGCTGGAAAGCGCAAAGTTAACGCCCGGAATAGTTATATTTCCTTCAAGTGAGCCATCAATTTTTCCATTCAGCCTTACCTCGGTGATCTGGGCGGATCTTACCGGCCACCGGAAGAAAGCAGTGCTGCTGGATTGATTCGCCATATTTTCATCGTAGGCCAGTTCATGCTCCATGGCATACCAGGTACCCGGAGCAACCTGGGCTTTCTCTACTGAAGAAGCAAATCGCGATCGGGTATTGGGATCCACAACAATCTGATCTGAGAAATTCAATATAGGCGAATTGTTTTTGTAGGGCCCTTCCAGTTCAAGTGTGTGAATCAGGTTTGCTGATGGAATAAATGAGGTAGACGGTATGTATAAATACATCCTCAGTATACCGGAATACTTGTTGTATAAAATAAAGTAATACTTGTCCGGTACTTCCTCTTCATTAAAGGTATTGTAGACCAGCTCCCAACCATTGGCTTTTCGGTAATCATTGGCGGTTTCAAAAGAAAACTCTCTGGAAGCATTGCTTGCCCAGGGAACCCAGATTCTGGATACTCCCGGAGGTGTAGGCATGTAATCTCTGTTTTCCCATTCCAGCGGATAAGTGGGTACAGCACTGATCTCATTGTCAATATCTTCTAATGCCACACCCGAAGATTCCGGTTCTGGTAACTCATTGTCCTGACAGCTGAAAGACAACAGCAGCAGAATGAGTAGTGAATAGTTTAGCGATTTTTTGTTCATGATAAAAAGTTTATTTGTTTAATCAATTATTATAGTCGCACTTAACGGCTTTGTGTGACATTGGAAAATGGTCGCTGAATGATTGTGTTGTCAAAAAAGTGTTGATTTCGAATAACATGGAGCTATACTAAGCCATAAACTCCTTTTATCATCAATTGCAATTAGTCGCGAAATGATACAGAAGTTGCCTCGTAGATGTTGATTTTTAAACTGCGAAAAGTGGAGAAATCAATGACAAATTTGCATTACACTTTTCATCAGATCAGTGGAATGAGTTTTGGGTAACTGATCAAATAGTCGTTGAGATCGACACGGCAATTCCTTTTTTGATAATTGATTAGTTTGATAAATTTTATTGATCATACCCTTGCTTTACGGGAATGAATCACCTTCCTTTTCGTAAACAAAAAAGAGACTTCAAAATTAAAAAGCCCCTTTTCTGATGTCTTCACCCGGTTTAGTTACAGACACATATACTTGCATTGTTGTTAGTTGGCTGAGGTGTTGTACAACCAAACTCTGATGGTTCGGGACAAATAGACCCACCCGGACCTGTAGTTGGGCAACCGTCAATTACCGAACAATCAGCACTGTTTAGAATCAATTCGCCTCTTCTACCTTTGATTGTATTGACAGTTTGAGCATCCAGATTCGTGACAAAGCTTTTCACTTTCAGAGCATTTAGATTTAGTTTAATCTTCTTCATAATAGCATATAAATTAGTTATAATGTTTTGTTTGATAATACTCCTCTAAAGTTACTTGACTGGACCCTTAAAACCTAACTAGCCATTTGTATTGATTCCGTTCCGTGGAATGCCACGATTGATCAAAGGCGATGTGTATATTATTCTGAGCTAAAAAGTATGATCTGTCAACAACGGAGGATAAACTAAAAAATCAGATGGGTTGCGTCTTATTTGATTACCTCAAAATATTCAATGAGGCTCTTCTACTACTGCTTTTCGTGGTGAATTTGTTATTGATTTATATAGTATTCAAAAGAGACTTTACCAAGGTATAGCCTCTCTCGATTTAATGTTTATTATGCGCATACGCAC
Organism: Bacteroidota bacterium; assembly: GCA_038525605.1. Lineage (GTDB taxonomy): Bacteria > Bacteroidota > Bacteroidia > Cytophagales > Cyclobacteriaceae > JANSWY01. Next base: position 42,630 of record JBCBHL010000008.1, on the reverse strand, counting down.
ACACTGGCATTGTCTTGTGTCGGCTCTTCACAGCCAGCAGAGCAGTATAGCCCGGGGCTTATTGTAGGATCACAACCAGCATCAGCAGAACATCCAATAGAACAACCAATAGTTTGGAGGCACGTTATTCTGGTTCCACCTTTCACTGTATCAGCATTTTCCTTATTCAGGTCTGTTATGAAACTATTCACTTTTAGGGCATTTAGATTTAGCTTAATCTTTTTCATAATATTATATAATTAGTTTGTCTAAATATAACGATAAAATCTCCGACATAGTGAATTTTACCTATTTTTAAAAATTAATGACCTTAGCATGATACCGAGTTGTCTTCATTGACTTTGACAACTAAACAAGAAAACTAAAACGTTATGAAAAACAGAAATTTAAAATTGAACTCTTTGGCTATCAAAAGCTTTGTAACATACATTAATGACAAAGCTTCAGAAACCGTAAAAGGAGGAGATACAAGTGATTCGGTAGTTACATGCGATACAAATTACAATTGCACGATTTACTATCCATGCAATCCAAAGAATGAGCTCTGATTTATTGAGCCAGTGACATAATGGAGAGGTTGTCGTGACTGATCATGACAACCTCTTTTTAGTAGATTTTAAGGAAACTTTTCATCATCACTAACAGACCGGAAAGAATACTTTAGTCCGATTTAAATGAAACCTTTACCCCAAAATTGGTTTGCAGGTTTTGCAGGTTTACACTTACTAAACCATTTGAAATTCTACCAGTGTTAGTAGATCCGGTTAAGCTATCATATCTGATACCGATAAATGGTTTTATGTTCCTAAACAGATCTATTATAATGCCTGACTCTGCATAGTAACCTAAAATATCTCTTCGCAATGAAAATAATGGAGAATAGTTTGAGTCCTGATCATTAATAACAATTGGTTTCACGCCACCAAAGCTGACGTAGGGAGATACGTACCTCGATTGCGTATTAAAATTAAGACCAAAAACTAAGTTAGTCATATTGAAACTGAAGCTTAGAGGAATAAAAGTTCTGTCATCAGGAAAGCCATTTCCATCTCTGCCAAACCTGTAACTAGTATCGAAACTTATATCATTGACGTGCTCCAGTCCGAACCTAAAAAAAACTATTCGAGAAAACCCAGGTAACATTAGATCGGTCATGAAACTAAAAGCTGCGTTTGAAGACTTGGTATTGTCCTGGTTTGCAACTGGACGAAGGGCTTCCAGCATTCTTAAACTTCTGGAAGAAGCACCATACTGCATTGAGACATCAACTGTAATCTTATCCTTTTTTGATTCAAATTTTTGATACTTTCTATCTTCAATATCGTGAAACTCTTCGATCAGACCGATCACATTTCCTTTGGTATACTTCATAGTTTTACTTTTTTCTACCAGGTTTGGGTGATCCGGCATAATCAGAGAAAAAACACCAGGATAGTTGTTTTTGGTAAGCCTGATCAGGTTTTCAAGTGAATCAATCTTTAGATATTGTTTCTTTTTATGCGTAACATATGTTATTTCACCTTTTAGAAATACTTCAGCAAAAATGTTTTCGACAGAGTTATCAAAGTATTTTAAAGTAAACTTTTGAAAGCTTCTTCCATTTGAAAACTCATATGATTTTACAGCACTTTTATCAAATGTTTTAAACTTAAAAGCACTTTGCTTTAGAACAGGCTTCCAGGGGAATGAATACCTGAGATCACCTTTGACTGAATCTTGATTTGATAAAATTACAGTGGCTGCCTTGTAGGAGGGTTGACCACTTAGATGAAAGGTCGCAAAAACCAAAATGATTGATAGTAAAGTTATATTTTTCATATTGTGAACAAATTTTAATGATCAAAGCTAAGAAAACTTTATGATATATTTCTGCCTTTACAATTTTTGATGAAAAAGAGGGTGTGTATCAAAGGCATTGTTTTTGCTATTAAGGGGCTAAATGTACATTTTTGTTAGTAGGTCAAAATTTTACCCTGTACAATATTGAGCTTAACAAAGCAGTATCTGTTGTAAAAGTTGATTTACTACCTAACCTTAACGAACACTATTTTTTCAATGGAGAAGCCTTACATTAGTCCGGAGACTAAACTCAACGAACTCACACTTCGGTCGGTTATTATCGGAGCTTTATTATCAGTTGTCCTTGGAGCTGCCAATGCTTATTTTGGTTTGTTTTCGGGATTAACAGTTTCTGCCTCTATACCAGCTGCAGTAATTTCGATGGCGATTTTAAAAGCATTTAAAAATGCCAATATTCTTGAAAATAACCTGGTGCAGACAGCTGCATCTGCCGGTGAATCAGTAGCGGCCGGTGTTATTTTTACCATTCCTGCCCTTGTACTGATGGACTATTGGCAGGAGTTTAACTACTGGGAAACGACACTGATTTCGATTTCAGGAGGTGCGCTTGGTGTTTTGTTTACCATTCCGCTTCGTCGAGCACTGATTGTTGAAGAAAAGCTGAAATTTCCGGAGGGTGTTGCAACGGCAGAGGTGCTGAAAACAGGAAAAGAAGGAGGCAAATCAGTCAAATATTTGGTCTATGGTAGTTTGTTGGGTGGTGTTTTCAAATTAGGTTCCGAGGCGTTAAAGCTATGGCCTGCATTGTTTGAAAAAGCAACCATTGTCAGTCAGAAATATTATGCTTATTTCAGTTTGAGTCTGTCGCCAGCCCTGGTAGCCGTCGGTTATATTGTGGGATTGAATGTTTCCACACTGGTATTCATGGGAGGTGCCATCACCTGGTGGGTCGCTATCCCCATTTACCTTGCAGCCAATGGTTATGATGCTGTCTCTGCCGAAATGGTGGCGGCAGGAGAGTTTGCCAGTATTGCAGACGTCTCCAGCGAAGGTCTGGGAATAGCCATTTGGAGTGCAAAAATGCGCTTTTTAGGAGTGGGTGCCATGATCGTTGGTGGTCTTTGGGCGCTACTCAATTTGAGATCGGCTTTAGGTCACGCTTTCAAATCAGGTGTTCAGGCATTTAGAAAAGGCTCCCAAAAGGTGGAAAATGTCTTGAGGACAGAATTGGATACACCTATGTCATGGGCTCTGCTCGGTATAGGTATCCTGGTAGTTCCCGTATTTTTTATTTACCTCACCATTATTGAAGACGTATCTATCACGCTTGTACTCGCCATTGTCATGGTGCTTGCGGGTTTTCTTTTTTCCGCAGTGGCAGGATATATGGCAGGACTGGTTGGTAGTTCCAACAATCCAATTTCAGGGGTGACTATCTCAACGATCTTATCAACATCTTTACTGTTATTACTATTGATGGGCAGCAGTGACCCGGGCAGAGGTGCCGCAGGAGCAATACTGGTAGGAGCGGTGGTGGCATGTGCCGCAGCTATTGCAGGAGACAACATGCAAGACCTGAAAGCGGGACATGTGCTGGGTTCCACTCCCCGAAATCAGCAAATCATGCAGATCATAGGAGTAGTGGCTGGTGCCATCCTCATTGCTCCGGTATTAAATATTTTACTTGAAACAAAAGGAATGGGAAGCCCTACCGCCGAACACCCCGACCCGCTGACAGCACCACAGGCAACCCTGATGATGAGTGTGGCTACCGGAATTTTTGGTGGTGAGTTACCCTGGAATATCATCTTCATTGGTGGAGGACTCGGCGCACTGATTATTATTGTCGATTTATACCTCAAGCATATCAATTCTAATTTCAGAATGCCTGTTTTGGCCGTTGCTGTGGGGTTATATCTGCCTTTTGAATTGGACTCTTCGATCTTTGTTGGAGGGGTGATCGCCTGGATGCTCGAAAGAGGCTATAAAAAATACAATGCAAAAAAAGAGACGCAGGCAAAAGCATCAAACGCTGGTCTTTTAATCGCTTCAGGATTGATTACCGGAGAGGCGCTGATGGGTATTGCCATTGCTATTCTCGCGGCTGCCAAACTCAACCTTGCTCTTTCAGAAAATTACCTGACGGCCAGCTGGGTTGGTTTGATACTACTTGGTTTGATCTTATTCTATCTTTACAGAACTGTATCGGGAATTTCCAGAAAAGACTCCTGATGAAATGTGGCTCACTTTCCTTTGATTAGGAGGGTGAGTCATTACTTATGGAAGTAAATACAGAATCTCTTATCTGAGATAAACCTCAACCTCTCAATCCACGATTACCACTTCTTCACAAGTAATAAACCCGATATTAATACTTTGTCAGTTTATATCTGCTCTTTTTACTTCAATTCTTACCTTCTGATTATCAGCGCATTACTGAATAGTTGATAAAAAACTTAAATTTCTCGGTTTACCTTCCTCCATTTTCACCTACATATATATGAAGGCCATTTAAAATTTAAACTCTTTGTTTGACTGTTCGGGAAGCATAGAAGGATAAAAAATCAGCCAATTGTCCAACGGGAGCTAAACTATATCAAGCTATCGATATTGAAACTACTGTTCTTAATCAAACAAAAACCTCTGTTGCCCTGACGACCGATTGTAATTGGTACGTCGGGGCAGCAATACTTTCAAGTAATATTCAGGTAAATAGGTTTCAATCAAACTAATGAGGCTAATCACTGGTTGTTGTACAGGGAATCTTTCCAATCTAACTTATTATTGCACTATGAATAAAGCGGAAAAAGTTGAATTTGTCATCAAAACTCTGGAAGAACTGTACCCGGTTGTCCCGGTACCATTAGATCATTACAGTCCTTATACCCTGTTAGTGGCGGTTTTGCTTTCTGCGCAATGCACTGATGAGCGGGTTAATAAGATCACTCCCGGGTTGTTTGCCGTTGCAGATAATGCTTTTGACATGGCGAAAGTTCCGGTAGAAGAAATCAAAGAAATCATCAGGCCATGTGGTTTGAGTCCAATGAAATCGAAAGGGATTTCTGAATTATCTAAAATTCTGGTAAATGAATATCAGGGCGAAGTTCCTGCTGATATGGAAGCATTGGAAAAACTGCCTGCAGTAGGTCACAAAACGGCTTCTGTAGTCATGTCGCAGGCTTTTGGCGTACCGGCATTTCCGGTGGATACGCACATTCACAGACTTATATACCGATGGGGACTTTCTTCGGGGAAAAACGTGCAACAAACTGAAAAGGATTGTAAGCGATTATTTCCCAAGGAGTTGTGGAATAAACTACACTTACAAATCATTTTCTTTGGCAGGGAATATTGCCCGGCCAGGGGCCATAATCCACATGAATGCCCGATATGTTCTAAAATTGGCAGAGCCCCTATGTTTAAAAATTATGACCTAAAGCCTGCGAAGAAGTAGTTAATTTGATTGCCTTAGAGATACCAACCTTCAAAATGGTTTGAAGGAATTAACAGAAATTTATACCCATGTGACATCAAGGTTTTGACGAATACTCAAAATCTGCTAGATTGTGGATGATGTAAAAATGTTACAAGGCTTTAGTTCAGGTTATTTAGATGTTAGGCATCATCTGATCTTGCTGAAGGTGAATCTTTGACAAAGTTTGTTTCCAAACCTAAAATTGGTTAATCTGTTACTATGAAATTGAGTCAGGTCAATATTTATAGAATGCTTCATATTAAGAACATTCCGCATATAATGGCTAATGGGGTTACTCACAAGAATTCATCAAATGCTAATCCTAATTTTATTGGGATTGGGGATATAAGCCTGATAAATAATCGAGGAACTAGACAAATTAATGTAGATAATGGCGATACTTTTAATACTATTGAGAAAATTACTCTTGGTGATTTTACCCCATTTTATTTTGGTGTTAGAATGCCGATGTTATATGTGATTCAGAATGGTGGCAATTTTGTTGAAAGAGCTAGTAAACCTGAAGATATAATATACGTGGTATGTTCGGTCCAATCAATAGTAAATTCTGATTTGATATATTATTTTTCAGATGGACATGCAACAGATTTTCTAACAACTTTCTATAATAGAAGTGAAATTACTAATTTACCACAAATCATAGACTGGAATGCTATAAAGCAACAGTATTGGAGCGGGCAAGAAAACCTAAATCTCAAAAGGAAGAAACAAGCAGAATTCTTGGTTAAAGGAGACATTCCAACAGACTTTATTATTGGGTTTGGTTGTTACAATAACACTGCAAAACAAAATCTGGTAGAATTGGGTGTAAATAATCAATTGGTTAAAGTCATTCCTAATGCTTATTATTAAGTTTTAATTATGATCAAGTATCAAACTGGAAATATTTTAGACAGTGATGCAGAAGCACTAATCAATACTGTAAATACAGTAGGTGTTATGGGGAAAGGCATAGCTTTGCAATTTAAGAATGCCTATCCGAATAACTTCAAAGCCTATTATCAGGCATGCAAAGAAGAAAGAATTGATATAGGTAAATTGTTTGTTACCAAGGAAGGAAACGTTAGCTCTGGCGAGAAATATATTATCAATTTCCCAACTAAAAAAAACTGGAGGAAGCCTTCAGAATATGAATATATCGAAAAGGGTTTGGATGATCTAGTAAATGTAATTGACTCTTATAAAATTAAAAGTATTGCAATTCCTCCGCTAGGTGCTGGTAATGGTGGTTTGGAATGGCCAAAAGTCAAAAAGCTTATTACAAAATACTTGAGTAAAGTTGATGTTGAAGTTATAGTATATGAACCATCGAATAAGATCATTGAAAAACTAAAAAAGGAAAGAGTTAAATTAACAGATGCTAGAGCGTTGCTTTTATTTGTATTGTATGATTTAGTCAGAAATGGTGAATATGTGTCTGAATTTTCAAGTGAAAAAGTGGCTTATTTTTTACAAAGATTTGGTGCGAGAAAATATTTTAAACTGACATATCAGCCCAATTTTTATGGACCATATTCTGGTAAAGTGAGGTTTTTACTAAATACCTTAAATGGCAGTTATATCATGGGATTTAGTGACATGAACAAAAAACCTTTTGAGCCACTAACTCTTATTGCAGATGGTTACGAAGATGTAAGAAGTTATATAGGTGCGAAACCTGAGCTTAGAAAAGTTGCTAAGCAGACTATTGAATTTTTAAATGGATTTTATTCTGATTTTGCACTTGAACTACTTTCTTCAATTGATTTCATTTCTCAGCAAGAAAAGAGCATGGATCGAAAGCTTATTAATGACAAACTGGAATCGTGGAGTGATCGGAAGCGTTCAATGTTTTCTAATCCAAAGTACCTAGATATCTCATTACATCATATTAGTAAGATGGGAATGATCTATGGAGAAACAGATGGCCAACATTAGCTAAACTGAATATGCAGCTTATTTTTCTAAGAGGCTTTTACTATATTAGAGTGAAAAGCCCCTGTTGGAGTTTTCTCCAGCATGATAAAGTATAAGTAAAAAGCCCGATGAATACCATACTGAATAGACCGAACCCCGTGTCGCCTAAAGCTGTCTACTGCGTAGGCCGTAGCTCAGCTTTTTGCTGAGCTACGGCCTAAGATATCCTTCCCCAGTTCATTTCAGACTTCCGACTTCTCGCAATTTGATTTCTAATCACAGCATTTTCCGGTTTTTCCAGCTCAGGATCATCGGCAAGAATTTGTTTGGCGCTTTCTCTGGCTACCTGAAGAATGGGACCATCCTTGGCAAGATCGGATACCAGTAAGTCCGTAATGCCACTTTGTTGTGTTCCGGAAAGGTCTCCCGGTCCGCGAATCTGCAAATCTGTTTCGGCAATTTCAAATCCATCAGTAGTTTTCACCATCGTGTCGATCCTGGTGCGGCCATCCTTACTCAGTTTGAAGCTCGTCATTAATATGCAATAAGACTGATCGGCTCCCCGTCCAACCCTGCCACGCAACTGATGGAGTTGAGACAAACCAAACTTTTCAGCGTTTTCGATGATCATTACACTGGCATTAGGAACATTGACACCCACTTCTATCACAGTGGTAGCCACCATGATTTTGGTCTCGTTTTTAGCAAACCGATCCATTTCAAAGTCTTTGTCAGCGGGCTTCATCTTACCGTGCAATATACTGATCGGCACTCCTTCAAAATACCTCGACACACTTTCATAGCCATCCATCAGGTCTTTATAATCGAGTTTTTCAGATTCTTCTATCAGTGGATAAACCATGTAGACCTGATGTCCCAGCTTTATTTGTTCTTTGACAAAGCCAAATACTTTGAGCCGATTGGTATCGTAAAAATGACTGGTTTTAACAGGCTTTCTCCCCGCTGGCAGTTCATCAATTACTGATACATCCAGATCTCCGTATAGTGTCATGGCCAGTGTCCTGGGAATCGGCGTGGCAGTCATTACCAGGATGTGCGGATAAACTGCGTCGTTTTTCTGCCATAACTTGGCCCGCTGGGCGACACCAAACCGATGCTGCTCATCGATGATGGCCATCCCCAGGTTTTTGAATTTCACTTTTTCTTCCAGCAAAGCGTGAGTACCAACCAGCAGGTCGAGTGTACCGTTCTCCAGCTCTTCATGGATCACATTTCTTTCCTTTTTTTTACTGGAGCCCGTTAGCCGGCGGATGGTTAATCCCAGCTGATCACAAAATGGTTTGAGTCCGTTGAAATGCTGCTCGGCTAATATTTCCGTGGGGGCCATCAAGGCTACTTGTGCTTTGCTGCCAATCGCCAAAAGGCCACAGATAAAAGCTACCATTGTTTTACCGCTACCCACATCACCCTGAATGAGCCGGTTCATTTGCGCACCACTTTTCAGGTCTTTGTATACTTCTTTAATCACCCGTTTTTGGGCATTGGTAAGCTCGAAGGGTATATGATTTTGATAAAACTCCGTAACGAGGTGACTTTGGTCAAACACCAATCCTTTAAACTTATCAGTTCGCGCAATCTTCAACTTCAGCAAACGTAGTTGTACGTAAAACAACTCTTCAAACTTCAGTCTGTACCGAGCCAGCTGTAATACTTTTTGATCTTTGGGGAAATGGATGAACAGCATTGCCTGCTGCTTACTCATCAATCTATGATGTTCAATAATTGACTGAGGAAGTGTTTCGGCCAGGTAGTTAAGCGCCTTGCTTAGTAGCACTTTCATTGCCTTTCCAATAAACTTACTGTCGATATACCGCTTCTTCAGCCTTTCGGATGTAGAGTAAACCGGAGACAGGTAGCTGCCTTGTTGGTTGGCAGAAGTTTCCGGTTCCATTTCAGGGTGCGAAATACTAATTTTACTGCCATATCGGGCAGGTTTGCCAAAAACCACGTAAGGGACACCAGGTTTGATCTTCTCTCTTACCCAGTTAATGCCCTGAAACCAGACCAATTCCATTGTGCCGCTATGATCACTGAAATGACCGACCAGTCTTTGCTTTTTACCTGTCGTGACTAACTCAAACCGGGAGATTTTACCTTTGATCTGTACATTTTCCATCGAATTATTCAGATCCGATATGCTGTAGAATTTGGTTCTGTCCTCATACCTGAAAGGATAGTGCTGTATCAGGTCACCGTAGGTGAAAAGGTTAAGCTCCTTATTGATCAAGGCTGCTTTCTGCGGACCAATACCCTTGATAAACTCTATTTTAGCGTCGAAGAAGCCGGGCATTCTCAAAGCTACAATGAATCAATGAATTGAAATAGCTATGCCAGTAGATAAATTGTATGAAAAACTGATCTCGATTTAGTCAATCGAAGCAATCAGCGATTGAACTTCAGTTCCGGAGATAAACTTTTTAATTTCATGAACTCTTTGGCTGGGATACAAACTTTCAGCTTTAGTAATTGCTACTTTGGCAGCTTTTACATCCAGTTGATTGAGAGAGTTAATGGCCTGATTGTAAAAATGCAGGCCAACTAGCTGACCGGTCGTAATTTCGTTGTCTATCAGTTTTGTGAAACCATAAACAGACTGACGCTTTTTCTTTAAATCATCAGCTTTGTATTCTGCAATTCTTTGATTGACCGCTTCATCTCCAACAACAAAACCATTCAGTGGGTCTGTTGATTCTATCAGAATTTTTTTGTCATCGAGATTGACAATCAACATGACATGATAGTTAAATTCTCTGATCGTTACCTGAAATCCCAGCTCTTCCAAAATCAGGCTGTAGAGGAGAGTGCCCGTAAGACAATCATAGTATCCCGATCTGGACAATGTCTCACCTAAAGTAACATAGGTCTTATAACGTTTCAGTCTTTTGCGGTGAACGTATTTATAGACAAACTGTAAATATTGCTGCTCAGTGCTAAACTTGTCTTTCTTTTCTTTGATGGATTCAAGCAGTTCGGTAAACTCAACAATAGAATACTCAGTATTCTGGTTACTTGAAAGGATTAATTTGAGTGCCTTAATAGATTTAGTGTCAGTACCACCATCCATAACAGTACTCCCCTGACTGGAAAAACTTCCACCGGTTAAGAGAACAATTATGAAGATATATACTAACTTTCTTGTCATATGCTGGAGCGAAATTTATGGTTTGTTACGTTAATGTTAACTCAAAGTTAAGCAATTAACGGAAAACATCCTAATTTGGTTCTATTCATACATGTGTAGTTAATTTTGCATAACATTAGATTAACAAATGGAAAAAACAGACCAGATACAGGAAACATTCGACAAACAGCAGAAAACATCTGCAAAACTCAGGGCAGAAAAAATTAAAAAAAGGCGTGAAAGGCTTAATAAATTGCGAAAATGGATACTTGACAACCGTGAATTAATCGGAAAAGCGGTTTATCATGACTTCAAAAAACCGCTTGAAGAGACTGATGTCACAGAGATTGGACCTTGTTTGCTGGAAGTAAATCACGCCATGAAGTACTTGAATAAATGGACAGCACCGGAAATGGTAAAAGGTCATATTTCCTATTTGGGTACTACCGGTTATGTTTATTGTGAGCCTAAAGGTGTCTGTTTGATCATTTCACCGTGGAACTATCCTTTTTCATTGGCAGTAGGGCCACTCATTTCTGCTATTGCTGCAGGTAATACCGTGATCATGAAGCCATCGGAGCTTACCCCAAATACTTCCTCGCTACTCAATTCCATGATCAAAGAACTCTTTCCAGGTGATGAGGTGGCTGTTTTTGAAGGTGGAGTGGAAGTGTCGCAAGAGTTACTGGCTTTACCTTTCGACCATATATTTTTTACGGGCAGTACTGCTGTTGGAAAAATTGTAATGGAGGCTGCTGCTAAAAACCTATCATCTGTGACACTGGAGCTGGGAGGAAAATCACCGGTCATCGTAGATGAAACTGCCAGTATCAGAGATGCTGCTAACAGAATCGCCTGGGGTAAACTAGTCAACAATGGCCAAACCTGCGTTGCTCCGGATTATCTGCTGGTGCATGAAAGCATCAAAGAGCCTTTTTTGAAGTCTTTCAAATTTGCAATGGAAAAGCAGTTTGCCAACGGAACGCAAGATTTTAAAAACTCTGATAGCTATGCTCGCATTGTTAACGAAAAGCACCACGGCAGGCTATCAGCATTGTTGGATGACGCTATTAGTAAAGGTGCTGATATCTCTTATGGAGGGGAAAAAGACGCTACGGAAAAATATCTGGCCCCTTCTATTGTTGAAAATTATTCATCAGATGCTGATATCGCTACAGAAGAGATCTTCGGACCTGTGCTCACCCTCGAGACCTACAGTTCACTGGATGAGGTGGTGGATAAAATCAACGGTCAGGAGAAACCACTGTCGATGTATATTTTCAGTAAAAAACAGCAAAATATTCAAAAGCTGCTGCAAGAAGTTTCTGCCGGAAGTGTGGCAATTAACGAAACGTTATTGCAATTTGCACATCCCTATCTTCCTTTTGGAGGGGTAAATCACTCAGGTATTGGAAAATCCCATGGTAAATATGGGTTTATGGAATTTTCCAATCAGAAATCAATCCTGAAACAACGCTCCGGCCTTACAAGTGCCGCTGCGCTGATGCCGCCCTATCCGAAAGCGAGAAAGTATGTTGACTTATTTGTGAATACGATTCTTAAATGGAAACTTTAAAGAAATGATGAAAACCGGAATTCTTTATTTTTTAGGATTAACACTATTGTTTGCAGCGTGTAATCAATCCACAAAACCAGCGACTGATGAAGAGAGCCTTGCTGAAAATCCGAAAGAATTTTTCCACGGTGAGTGGACAGCTCAATGGGTGACATATCCGGAATCATACCCCGATACATTGGCCGTGGAGTCTTTCAGTATGGATGGTAAATGGACTTTCAATAAAGACCAGACAATGTCTATAGCTGCCTATGGTTTTAAAGGCTGTATTTTTGGGGAGGACACGATCGTTAATTCACAAAACTGGCAGGTGAGTAATGATACCATCATGATGATGAACGACCAGAAAATTGCCAGCCTTACCTGCAAAATTGTGAATAAGTCACAGAATTCGGTTAAGCTGCAGTTGCTGCCCGATATTTACGTCAATCTTACAAGAGAGTAGTAGTGAATATCTGATAAAACCGTTATCTCCGGATACAGGACACAATGCGTGAGAATATCAGCATCCAACGAGGTTTTCAAGGTCAGAAAATGTAGCAATAAATGAGCTGACACACTATAAGTAGTGAATGCTAACCGGTATATGTGCCTTAACGTAATCTTAATACACATTTGATATTAAAAATATCTAAATTGAGTTACAATGTCTCTGAACGATAGATAACATGAAAAAATTTCTCATCTCCGTATTTGTTTTTATCCTGCTGTTGATAGCGGGGCTGATTGCAGCACCCATTATTTTTAAAGATGATATCAAAGCAGCATTGGATAAGGAAATTGAAAAATCACTGAATGCCAAAGTATTCTATGATGATGAAAGCCTCAATATTTCCCTGTTCAGCGACTTCCCTGACATTTCCATTTCCATTGAAAATTTTGGTATTGTCGGTGTGGATAAATTCGACGGAGATACCTTGCTGTCGGTTGGAAAGTTTGGACTCGGTTTAGACATTATGTCTGTCATTTCCGGAGATCAGATTGGTATCAACTCCATCGATATTAACAAACCCAGCGTTATGCTCATCGTATTGGAAGATGGTACTGCCAATTATGACATTGCCAAGCCTTCGGAAACTACAGCAACGACGGAGGAAAGTGCTTCTTCAGGAGGTCTTTCATTGCAAATAAAGAATTGGAACATTACGGATGGCGACCTCATCTATTTCGATCAGACCCTGCCGTTTTACACGACTTTACATACGATTTCCCACAATGGATCAGGAAACTTCGAGTCTGATGTTTTCGATATGATCACCAAAACAGAAATAGCAGCAGTCTCCCTCGGTTACGATGGCGTGGAATATTTAACCAATAAAAAGGTGGTAGCCGATGTGACCATGGGGATGGATTTTCCCAAAAGTACTTTTACATTTAAAGACAACCTGATCACCGTAAATGCGCTTCCTCTATCGGCCGCTGGTTTTCTAACATTACAGGAAAATGAAAACATTGATATGGACTTTTCTTTCGCAGGACAGGAAATGAGTATCAAATCTATTTTATCCCTGGTTCCAGGTGTTTACAATGAGTATCTGGAAGGCCTGAAAGCCTCCGGTGCAGTAGACTTGTCGGGAACAGTGAAGGGTACTTACAATGAAAACTCTTTGCCAAAAATACATGCTGAGACCCATATCAATGATGGCAAGCTTGTTTACGGAGATTTTCCGATTCCTATCGAGCAAATTCAGGTAAGTTCTACATTCGATTATCCCAGCGTTGATCTCAAGGATGCCTCCTTCAATGTAGATAAGTTTAGCCTAATGATGGATGGCGAAAAAACAGAGGCCACACTCAAGTTATATGACTTTGAAGACTATCATTGGGATGCATTCGTCAGTAGCAATCTCGACCTGGAGAAGCTCACGAAAGTGATTCACCTGGAAGACGGTATGATGCTGAAAGGAAAGATCAGTGGGAAGGTAAATTCCAAAGGGAGCCTTGCAGCTATAGAAGCAGAAAACATTGATCAACTGCCTACTTCAGGAGAGTTGAATATGGCTGGTTTTTATTTCGAAAGTGCAGATGTTACCGAACCCTTGAGTTTAGAAGAAGTAATGGCGTCCTTTACGCCTGAGCAGATTTCCCTTAAAAGTTTGAAAGGAAAGTTGGGAGAGTCCGACTTTAGCGCCAATGGAAAGATTACCGATCACCTGGCTTATATTTTTCAGCCTGATGGTGTGCTGAAAGGATCTTTAAACTTTAGTGCTGGATCTATCAACCTGGATGAGTTGATGACCAGCTCGGACGAAGAAGTAGAAACAACTGATACAGACACTACTGCACTGGAGCCTGTGGCTATACCGAAAAATATTGATTTTGTATTAGCTTCTACGATTGACCAGTTGGTGTACGATGGGCTAAGCATCACAGATATGACGGGAGATATCATCGTAAGAGATGGAAAAGTAACTCTCAATAATGAATTCAATTTGTTGAAAGGCCAGTTTACGATTGCCGGAGATTACAGCACCGACGATATTGATAAACCAGCTTTTAACTTCAAGTTGGGAATCGCAGATTTATCCATTCCGGAGGCCTTTAAAAATTTTGAATCGGTACAGAAGTTTGCGCCAATTGCCAAAAAGATGACGGGCGACTTTTCAACAGACTTTAATGTGTCAGGGTTTTTGGATGGTCAGATGAATCCTATTTACAGTGAACTTTCAGGTGCAGGGCTATTGGAAATTGCAGAAGCTTCGCTGGAAAACATGAAATCTCTTCAGGCCTTGACTCTGGTTTCTAAGCTTGGCGACTCTGACGGAATTGTCGCCCTAAAAGATGTGCTTATGTCTGCAGAGCTGAAAGATGGCAGGGTTTCATTAAAACCTTTCGACATCAAAATTGGCAGTTACAACACCAATGTTTCCGGCAGCAGCGGTATAGATGGCAGCCTGGATTACGACATGCGAATGGATGTACCGGCAAATGCAGTTACATCCAATGTAACGAGCACAATTGCCAGCCTTACTAAGCAATCGTTTAACACCCAATCCGATCTGGTTTTAAGAATTAACATGGGAGGCACTTATGATCAGCCCAAGCCAACACTTGCCGGTGTGGAAACCAAAGCTGGGAAAAGCATTCAATCGGAAGTGAAAGATCAGATTACTGCAAAGGTAGATGAGAAGAAAAATGAAGTTGCAGAAGAAGCCAAAGCTGTAAAAGACAGTTTAGTAGCAACCGGAAAAACCAAATTAGACAGTGCTAAAAACGAGGTGAAACAGGAAACGAAAAATGCAGTCACCAAAGAAGTTGATAAAGCCAAGGATAAAATCAAAAGCCTGTTCAAAAAGAAGAAGAAAAAGAAGAATAATTGATAAAGAATAAGGGTTATCACGAAAGGTTTATGATGCATATTTTCAATTGAAGTACTAGTTGAATTTTCGAAATGTAATTCATCATTATGAATCATTATTGTCTGGTTAAAATAAATATTACAGTAAAAATTAGCCCACTGCTATTTAATGCTACATTTTAGATGTATTAGCAAAAGTAAGCCCCCACAATCTTAAGTTTGGCTGAATCTCTTGGGTCTGTTCATTTTTGTCTTGGACACAAAAACGAACCAAAAAAGTCAAGCCAAAAAAATCACCTCAGCCGGGTTTTTTGGCAGGCCAGCCCGCCTTTGCGCAGATTTTAAGCCTAAAAACTACATCTCATTTCCGAAACGCTATATCAGAACTGTTTGTCACACAGATCTTTCCCGGACAACAGTGATTATGAATTCGTAATTTCTTAAGATGACAAAGTCTGACCGTTGCAACATCGAAAATTTATCAATGCAAAACTTAACGTGATAATGTCTAATAACACGTTTGTTTTGTCTTTGATTTAATCACTTAGCTTGAATGGAAACCTTATTAAGGAGTTATCAGAATGGGCACTGAAAGTACGTTTCTTAAGTGGTGGCAGGACTAGTCTAACAATTCAATAACAGTGCTTATGTTTTGATTGATGTCGTCTAACTCAGCATCATATTGGTTAGTATCTTCTAATATTATTTTCCGGATTAGTTCGAAAGACTCAATTCTCAGATTACAATATCGTTCGAGTAGACCAACCTTTGTTAGTAATTCGCCTGACAGTTCGTGGCTATCCTTGTACCTCTGAACGAGTTCCTGATTTTTTCTCCATGCTGGGATACCTGTATAGCTGATAAAGTCGGGGACTTTATCAAAATCATTTCTTTCCAATATATCGAAAAGTACTAATGCATTTTCTTCAGTCTTGCTGAAGTCGGTGATCATTTCGTTATAAGCTTCTTCGGACGGGTCTAATGGTGCCAGCAATACAACCCCTAAAATTGCCCCTAAATAGATGACTGCTCCCAATAGTCCGAGACCTGCGGCTTTCCAGCCCGAATAGAAGCCGCCTTCAATTTCTTTCTGACGTTTTAAAGCCTCACCTTGTGTGCGCTCAACCAACAACATAACAATTGCAGTGTAGATCGCAGGAATGATGAAACTGGGGACCTTATTTATTGTGCTTTCAGGAATCAAAATAAGTGCTATTATGATGACCATAGTGGTAAGCATGCCTATGATGACAGACATCAAACCGGCTTTTTCATTGCCAAGGTTGATGAAATTGCGTCGCATGAGTATGCTGGCTGCCAGTGGCCCACCAAGGAAAGTCGCTATGTTGATAGCTTTTGATGAAAATAGCTTTTTCGGGTTGTCTGTCGCTGAAATCTCAGTCATATTCAGTAGCACATTACTGATTTAGTGTAAATAGTGTTTAAACGGACCTATTAGTAAATTCCAAAGAAGTGCGTTACTGACAGCAGAAATTCTGCAATCGCATTGGCTATAGGGTTATCAGCGCTTCTACCTACTATATACAGTACAAACAGGAAATAGACTCCCAGCATCAGTGTGGCTTTTGCCTTTCCTATATATCGGCCAATCACGAAGATCAAAAGTGCGAAGATTGTCAGTAATAACAGGAGAAAGCGAAGCTCTGTACTCAGCTTTACAATTTCCGGATCCATAGAAATAGGTCCGTACAAAAGCGTAAATACAAACAAAGGAAACCCAAGTGCAAAGCAAACATCGAAAATGTTACTTCCCAACGCATTGGAAATGGCATCATCATATTGGCCTTTACGGGCGTCTTTAATAGAGATCATTGTATCTGGAAAACTTGATGCGGCAGAAGCAAGTATCAATGCCACAAACATTACAGGTATGCCAAGTCCCTCAAAAGTTCCTAAACCGGCAATCGTATATTCCTCCTCACCAATCCACTCACAGGCAAGGACTAAAAAATAGCAAACTGAAGCAATAGCAGCGGTACTGAAAATCAACAAACTCCATGCCCGGCCGGAACCTATTTTGGAGTAACCTATAAAAATTCTTTCCAAATCAAATGTTAGCAACCCTTTGAAAAAAGAACCTGATGGCTCATATTCACTTTCATACTCTTCATCTTCACTTTCCCCGGTAGCTTCCAGCATAGCTTTTCTTTGGTTGCGCTTCATAGATAGCAACATGTAAGCAAGGTATACCAGGTAAACCATCATCAGGATGAGGCCATGATACCAATCCAAAGAAGACCCGCTAATTAAGACTAGGAAAATAAATTCTGCCAGAATCAAGGCTATCCCATCTCGAAGTAAAACCTTCCTGGAAACTTCAACCTTTTTGGTCATGCCAGCACCGATTACGGCCAATACTGAAACTGCAGGGATCACCATTCCGTTAAAAATGGCACTTCCTGCTGTAGTACCGATTCCTCCGGAAAAACCGTCACCATCCATCATCACAAACAAGAAGAAAAATGAAGTAAACACTTCGGGCATTGAACTGGCAATCGCATTAATGGTGGCACCTCTTACTCCCTCTGAAAGGTTTCTACCGATATATTCTGAAGCTGCCATGAACCCGTCACCAGCTCTCCAAATTATCAGGCAGGCAAAGGAAATTAGTAATAGTGGAATAATGATTCCCATAAGGTGTTGTCTTTAATTTACATTAGCAACAAAGCTGGAAGATTGCTAGCATTCCTCCCTATAACGGGATTTTATTAATAACGTTCTAAAGATAAAGCAACCTTTGTTAAAAAATAGAGTCTTTTCTATAAACTCACCTAAAATTTTTACAAGTCATGCTCAAAAACTTTATAAAACTCACGCTTAGAAATTTAATAAAGAATAAAACTTATGTAATTATTAACATTATCGGTCTTGGCCTTTCTCTGGCATGCTGCATTGTCGCTTACCTCAACTATGATTTTGCCATGTCCTTTGATCAAAACCACGACAATCTGGAAAAGATCTACAAAATACATACCCATAAAATTGTGGAAGGCGAAAAGCTGACCTATGGAATAGCACCTATGGCACTGGCGGCAGCTATGGAAGAAAAGTCCACGGCTGTTGTGAAACAGTCGAGATATGAGGCATATGGGATCAATATTTTGAAAGACAACAGGGCACTCCGCAAAACGATAGGTTTTGTAGAACCGGACTACCTCGATATTTTCACCTATCCGCTAAAATACGGAGACAAAAATAGCATCGACGAAAAAGGAAACATCATCATCAGCTTGGAACTTTCGGATATCCTTTTTGGAGAAAACACCGATCCAACCGGACAGCTGATCAAAGTGGATCAAAATGGTGCTACTATCTCTTTTATAGTAGGAGGTGTCATGGAAAAAATTCCGCAAAACACCAGTATGCAGGTGCAGGGATTTGCCAATCTGGATCATGCATTTGATTTCATCAATACGACAGCCAATGATTGGAAGTACTTTGCAGATGGTACGTTCCTAATGATCGAAGACAAAGGAAAGCTCGCGGAGGTGGAAAATATGCTGCAATCATATATAGCAGTACAGAACAATGCCCGGAAAGACTGGCTGGTCAACGATTACTTCCTGGAGCCAATGACAAACGTGGCATTTGTTGGCAGAGATATTCGGGCCAATAATATGTGGGAAGCTCCCCACCCGATGATGATTTACGTTCCGCCGATTATGGCCATACTCATGTTGCTGATCGCCTGCTTTAATTTCACCAATACTTCCATTGCCATTTCCAGCAAAAGACTGAAAGAAATCGGAATTAGAAAAGTAATGGGTAGTAACCGCAAGCAGTTGATCGTGCAGTTTATGGGAGAAAATCTGTTATTATGCCTGGTGGCACTTGCTTTTGGTTTACTATTATCTATGTGGATGGTACCAGCATTTAGTGAAATGTGGCCGGGGATAGATTTATATTTCAACATCGGCAAAGACATCGGGTTGATTGGTTTTCTCATAAGCTTATTACTTTTTACAGCAATTATTGCCGGCATTTATCCATCACTTTATATCAGCGGATTTGATTCCGTCAGTATTTTGAAAGGGACCATGTCGGTTGGTAAAACCAGTTGGCTTTCTTACTCACTATTAACAGTGCAATATTTCTTAACAGTAATTGCTTTGATTGCCAGTGTTGCATTCGTCCGTAATGCAGTTTATCAGCAAGACATGGATTTGGGATTTAAAAAGGAGGCTGTTGTCTTTGCCAGTTTTTCGGATGCTGATGAGGGAAAGGCGTTGAGAAATGCAATTCGCGGGCAGTCGTATGCTGAATCCGTAGCTTTGGCGTCACACCACATTGCCAGGTCTGTTTATTCCAAAACTCTTAAAACTCAGGAAAGGGAATTGGAAACCGATATGATGAATGTTGGCAGAGGTTATTTGGAAACAATGGGTATGACCATCATCAAAGGCAGGGGATTTGACCAGGAGAATGAAGAAATTGATAGGCGTAGTTCCATCATTGTGAATGAAACACTGGTCAATTCTTTTGGTTGGAAAGACCCGATAGGTCAGCGATTGACTATCAATGATACCACACGACTTACCGTAGTAGGCGTGGTAAAAGACTTTTTTAACTTCGGCGTCTGGGAAAAGATCGACCCGACGGCTATCCGACCATCAACTGATGAGAGGGCAAGGTTTTTAGTGGTTAGCACAACTGTCGATCAGGTGAAAACGACGATGGACGGACTGGAAAATGCCTGGTCTTCAATATCGCCCAATAAAGTATTCACCGGCGAATATCAGGATGTGGTGTTGAGGGAATCACTAGAGGTTAATAATAACATCGTTATCCTATTTTCATTTCTGGGAATATTGGCTGTGATTCTTTCCGCCATCGGACTGTTTACTTTGGTATCATTGAACGTCTTGAGACGAGTGAAGGAAATAGGCATGAGAAAAGTGTTGGGTGCAGGACTGCCCCACATCGTCACTTTGATGAATAAGGTATTTATCATTGTATTGGTGATTTCTACTATTCTTGGAGCTCTGTCATCTGTGATAGTAATCAACTCATTGATGGGTGAAATCTTCACTTATTACAAGGAAATAGACATTGTAACTGTTTTGTTGCCTATTGTAACAGTCACATTGATTTCTCTGAGCATATCGAGTTTCAGGATTTTAAGTACAGCACAGAAAAACCCGATAGAGTCTCTGCGATACGAGTAAAGAGTTTCTAAAAGGATTTAGGATAAAGGTATTTTGAGCGTGAAAACACCAAAAAGGCAGAACATCGTTCTGCCGGACTGGTGTTATTTATGCACTTTTAAGGTTGCTTATTGTTGCGTTTATTGAACCAGTGACTCAGCATGAGCATAGGGCCGGTCATTAAATCCATTTGCATGCCGATGTTTGCCGCATCCAGTAACATGAGCGCCATGGGATTGCCAGACGGACTGTCATTGATGACATACGTCCACGTAGAAGAAGGTTTCTTGATTACAAGATCTTCCGGATTTTGGTGACGAACTCTTTCTTTCAGTTCCTGTAGCTGTAGTTGCATGTCTTGATAGAGCTGATCGCTTTGAAAGAAAAACTCTCTGAGCGGATTCCTGCCTGCCATTCTTTCCCATGCGATTCCTTCCCGTATTCTGGCTATTTCACTAAGAAACTCAGACCAATGCTGGTCATATTGAAATAGCATGAATTTAGTGAAGGCAATATGATCCTCGTTATCAGCGTCGGCAATTTGCTGTCTTTCTGAGAAGTGCACTTTTCTTTGGTTTTCAGTAAATTGAGCATAATCGCAAAGAGTCTTCCTGATTTCAAAAAGTTGCCCTTCAATAATTCTCTGTGCCCTGGCAATTTCATAGTTAATGGTGGCATTTGATATCGGGCCGGGTTTTTGAATGTTCCGAAGTTTTTTAGGAAGTAATTCCCTGAGGCCGTACTTTTTCATCAATGGGTCATCCATACTGATGATAAACTGTGTAGAACCAGGATCGCCCTGCCTGCCAGCTCTGCCTTTTAGTTGTCGGTCGATGCGCAGACTTTCGTGTCTGTTGGTACCGATTACATGAAGACCACCCAGCCGGATCACTTCTTCTTTGTACACTTCTTCTTTACCACCTAGTACAATATCAGTTCCTCTTCCCGCCATGTTGGTGGCGATTGTAACAGCACCAGGCAGCCCGGCATTTGCGATGATAGCAGCTTCTGAAGCATCATTTTTAGCATTTAAAACAACACTGCTGATGCCATATCGATTTAATAAGTCATGCAACTCTTCGGATTCCTGAATAGTCAGCGTACCAATTAGAATAGGTCTGCCTGTCTGATGGATCGTTTTTACCTCTTTCACGATCGCCTTCAGTTTTTCAGCTTTGTGCGTAAATACCAGATCGGGGAGGTCAACCCTTTGCGAAGGCAAGTGTGGCGGAATGATGTAAACTCCTATGCCATAAAGCTGTGCAAATTCATCAGAAGCATTGACGGCCGTTCCGGTCATTCCACAAACCTGATCATACTGATTGATCAGGTGTTGCAATGTGATACTATTCAGAATCTTTCCTTCTGATACAATCGTCAATCCTTCCATTGCCTCTACTGCTGCCTGTAATCCATTTTGCCACTTTCTATCTTCCACTACCCTTCCGGTAAGCTCATCAACCAGTTTTATTTTACCATCGGAAATGATGTAATCAACATCTCTTTTCAATAGGGCTCTGGCCTGCAAGGCCAGATTAACAGCCGTAAGCAGGTGCTTGCTTTCTTCAAAATGCAGTCCTTTGGAATTGAAGTGTTTTTCAGTAAGTGCTGTGCCCGCTTCGGTCAGGTAGACATTTCTCGAATATTCATCGGTTTTGAAATGCGTTTCAAATTGCAATGTGTTGACAAACCTGGCGACAGCATATAAGTCCACTGTTTCGAAATCGAGACTACCTGCCAGTACCAGTGGATTTCTGGCTTCATCAATCAGGATAGCATCTGCCTCATCCACAATTACTACTTCAAATGAAGGCATTGCCTGCTCCGATTCTTCATAAGCCATCGTGGCTCTCAGGAAATCGAATCCGATCGTTTTGGCTGTTGCATAGCAAATATCTGCCTCATAAGCCTGCTTTTTCTGTGGGATTGTAAACTCTTCACCGGAAAAGCTAACAGCAAGTCCCAGAAATTCATAAATGCCCCTCATCCAGTTGGCATCTCTTTCGGCCAGGTAATCGTTGAAGGTCAGCACATGCACCTTGTGTCCTCTGATAGCTTCCAGGCAGGCGGTGAATACTGCAGCAATCGTTTTACCTTCCCCCGTTTGCATTTCAATGATGTTTTTATCGGCCATGGCTGCCGCAGCTATCAGCTGTTCCGGGTAAGGTGATATGCCCATGATCCGATTAAACCCTTCCGCCACAGCGGCGAATATTGCAATGAGTAAATCATCGCTTTCAACAGCATTTGAATGGTTCTTCAGATCTTTGATTTGCCCGAGGATATCTGTCTGTGACAATTCTTTTAATGATTGCTGATGCGCAAACACCAGATCAGGAATGTGAGTGTATGATTTCAAATTTTCTGACACAGTATCGTGCCTGTTTCCGGTTAGGAAATTAGATATAGATTGTAATGCTTTCATCTTTAGATAGTTAATAAAGCACCCAAAAGGTTGAGTTAACGCTTTGAGATACTCTACAATTGATTAAATTTTTGAAATTATCCTAAGTGAAAGCTGTGGGGGTCTTCTTTGTCCTGGTTGTGGTGAGGAATATTAAATTTACCTGATACACATCGGGGTTTGGTATGATCGACGGTTTTTTGAAGTGGACATTTGTAGTGAGCAACCGAGTTTTTGTAGCAGGTTTTAAGCTTTACGAAATCGGGCTTTGATGGATTGTAGTCGTCTTCCGTAAGGTCTATTAGCAGAAAACCCGATGAATTAACGGAAACATGCTGATCATAATCGACCTGCTCAATTGGGAATGTAGATTGATCAACAGGTTCGGTAGCTGCATACCACAACTGTTCTGTACTGAGTAACAGTGTAAAACAGAGTAGAAACTTTGCGAAATGCTGAAACATAAATCCGGTTAAACTGAATGATCAATTTTTTGATAAGACGAAATTTTCAGAATTATGTTTTAAGAATCTGTAAAAATTACTACTCTTTCTTTTAGGTATTAACCTGAGTTCGATTGAAAATATGCCATTATAACGTCATCACCTTTAGGTTTTGATCTTGAAAAGTCAAAATCAGAAGTGATCTCATTCGTTTTTGGAAGAGATTGCCACAAAACCCAACATTTCATGAAGGGTTTTTGCAATGACGGCTTATAGTTTGAAAATCAGCAAACTAATTCTAGAATGATTAATCGAACTCAGGTTATTACGTACTTTCCAACTATTCATCCGACAATTTTTCCTCCTTATTTTGCTCGATTAGGCATTGTTTTACCACTTATTATATTTAAACTGCAATTACGAAAGATATTTTGAAACAATATATACTGCAATTACGAATAATATAGCATGAAGAAAACTAAACTGGGGGAATTCGAAGAATTTGTCCTATTAACGGTGGTACTGCTGAAAGAGGATGCATATGGTGTGGAGATCAAAAAGGAATTAGAGGCGCGACTGAAGCAAACCTTGAGTGTGGGATCTATACAGTCTGCTTTGAAAAGAATGGAGGAGAAAGGTTTTTTGGAATCTCAATTTGGAGAGGCCACCAAAAAAAGAGGTGGTAAGCGTAAGAGAATTTACTCTGCCACCCCTCAGGCACACCAGGTATTAAATGAAATGCGTGAAATCAGAGAAAGTATGTGGACCAGCATTTCAATTGCGGGCGCAAATCAATAAAATATGAATACTCCTCAGCCTCACGACCCACCAAAATGGATGATCAAATTGATGCGTCTGATTGTCAATTCCGACTATTTGGAGGAAATAGAAGGTGATATGGAAGAAATCTTCATCGATAATGTGGAGGCATTTGGCGTTCGAAGGGCCCGAAATGTCTATTTCAGGGATGTACTCAAACTGATCAGGCCCAGTCTACTCAGAAAACTCAAATTGTTTCAAAAACTCATACTCACAACAATGCTTAAAAACAATCTAAAAGTTGCTTTCAGGAATATTCTGAAACACAAAACCAATTCGGTCATTAACCTGGTTGGTCTTTCTATCGGTCTCACGATCGGGGCAATAGCACTGCTATACGTAACGGAAGAATTTTCCTTTGATGATTTTCATGAAAACAGAGATCGGATTTATAAAATCGTCACCGAATCGGATGATGGTGGGATTCTCGAAACCAATGCCTGGCCGGTAGCTTATAAATTGAAGACTGAATACCCGGAGGTAGAATCTGTTATTTATACTCGTAAGGCACATCCGAGTTTTAAG
Source organism: Bacteroidota bacterium (assembly GCA_038525605.1). Lineage (GTDB taxonomy): Bacteria > Bacteroidota > Bacteroidia > Cytophagales > Cyclobacteriaceae > JANSWY01. The sequence goes on along the minus strand of JBCBHL010000008.1, from coordinate 18,066 downwards.
GTAAATGATCAGGGCAATAAATATGGGCATAATATTCATTTTGCCAGTGAAGACTTTTTCACGATGTTTTCTTTTCCGTTTCTGGAAGGCGATCCAGAAACAGCTTTGACAGCTCCCAATACCATTGTGATTACTGAAGCCATGAAAAATCGCTACTTTGATGGAGAAGCTTTGGGTAAAACGCTGACTATCAGAGATTCTATCAAATTCCAGGTCTCCGGAGTGGTGGAAAACGTGCCTTCCAATTCTCAGATAAAGTTTGATGTGCTGATTTCTTTTGCCACCTTCATCGACATGACTGGTTTTCAGTACACGGAAGGCTGGGGAAATTTCAATGTTAGAAATTATCTGATGTTGAAAGAAGGCGCAAATGTCACCGCATTGGGTGAAAAAGCTGCTAATATGTATTGGGATAATGACGGAGAATGGATGGAAGAAATGGGTGTAGACTTTCAGGTGACGCTGGTACCTATGAAAGAGGTATATCTGCAGTCAGAGATGTACAATGGTTTTGGTCCGGAGGGTTCGCTGCAAAATGTAAAGACAATTTCTTTAGTGGCTCTTTTTGCGTTGCTGCTGGCTTCAATCAATTACATCAATTTAAATACAGCTCGTGCGGCCAACCGATCGAAAGAAGTTGGTGTTCGTAAAGTAAATGGTTCTAGCAAGTCAATGCTCATCATTCAGTTTTTGACGGAATCTTTTCTGCTGACGCTTTTGGCATCATTGCTAACCATCGTAATACTCAACTATTCGCTTCCCTTTTTCAATCAGCTGATGGACAAGGAGTTTGCTTTGAGTTCCTATGTAGATGGGCGTTTGATCGGGAGTCTGATAGTTTTAGTTACGGCAATTTCTCTGCTTTCCGGCTATTACCCAGCCTGGATGATGGCTCGTATGAAGCCAGTGCAGGCACTTAAATCCAGGTTGAATAAATCTGCTGGCGGTTTAACATTGAGAAAATCGCTGATCATCTTTCAGTTTTTTATCTCCTCAATCATGGTACTGGCTACTTTAATCGTTTTGAATCAGATAGATTTCATGAAAAACCAGCATTTGGGTTTCGAAAAAGAGCAGGTATTGATTGTCGACGGTGTGAACTTACCCAATGATGTAAGAAGAAAAACATTTCGCAACCTGCTGAGCCAGATTCCTGCTGTAAAACTGGCCAGTCACAGCAATGCTTTGCCTGCGCACCCGGGCTGGCAGGGGCAATGGGCTTATCCCGGTCAGGTCAATGACAAGCCTGTTGACACCGAATATCTCGCAATAGATGAAAATTATGTTGACGTTCTGGGGCTTGAATTGCTCGCGGGTAGAAATTTTGATCCGGAAATGAAATCTGAATTATCCGAAGGATTGCTGATCAATGAAACCTGTGTCTACGCGATGGGCTGGGAGAGTCCAGAAGATGCCATTGGCAAAAGAATTGTTTCTCCTTCACAAAGTCCACAGGGAACTGTGATCGGTGTGCTCAAAGACTACCACGGACTTGGACTGCAGAATGATATCTGGCCCAAAGCGATGGATTATGCAAGTGACCGCCATGGTCGATATTATGCCATTAAATTCGATGCGGTGAATACCGGAAAATTGCTTTCCGGGATAGAAGAAATATGGAATGAACTTTATAGCAACTATTCGTTTGAGTATTTTTTCCTGGACGAAGCTTTCGACAGACAATATAAGCAGGAAGATCAGTTGGCCAGTGTGCTTACCGTTTTTGCGATGGTTATTTTGATTATCTCAGGAATCGGGCTCTTTGGTTTGATAGCCTTCATCGCCAGCAGCAGAACAAAAGAGGTCGGCATCAGAAAAGCTTTAGGCGCTACTGTATTTCAGATCATCTATTTATTTGCCAAAGAGTTTATTACTTTGATTTTAATTGGCAATGTACTAGCCATTCCATTAATTCTTTATTTTGGAAAAGGCTGGCTGGAAAGTTTTGCCTATCGAACAGAGATTGATCCTTTTATATTCCTTTATTGTATTGGCATAACGATGGTTTTGTCCTTGCTACTGATCAGTCTCAAAACGATGAAAACTGCTAAAATGAATCCTGTTCATTCGCTCCGATATGAATAATACAATGAGTGCCACGAGCAAATTTTGTGGCACTGTTTACTTCTCGTCACATAAAGCTTGCTGATCTGAAATTCAATTCGTTAATTTTAGGGTAAATCAGAACCCTAACTTATGACCTTAATGAAGTACCTGAAAGTAGCAATAGCGGGCCTTTTACTGGTTGCGGTATTGGCATCATGCCAGCAAAACTCATCGCCGAAATTCAATGAAGAATTTGTGCATTCGGTTTATATCTGGCTCAAAAACCCTGATAGCACAGAAGATAGGGCTGCTTTTGAAAAATCTCTCAAGAAGTTTTTGAAAGACAGTCAATATGCCGAAACCAACTATGTGGGAACTCCTCCAAAGGCAGTGAGAGATGTCGTGGATGACTCGTTTACGTACAACCTTATAGTTACTTTTCCATCGGCGGAAGCGCAACAGCAATATCAGGATGAGCCTGCACATAAGCTCTTTATACAAGAATCTTCCTCTTTATGGAGTAAGGTAATCGTCTATGATTCCCAAACTATCCAATGAAGAGGAAGATTCAGCTAACCTTAAATATGTGCTTTAGTTTTTTAGGTAATGATATTGAACAATACCATTCCCAGCGAGATGACAGTCGTCACCGAAAAAATTGGAATGGTAATTTTAGTCGGCATATCAGCCAGATTTAATGTAACGATCAAAAATGTGGATAATGTAACGGTGTACATTTGAATATCCCCTAAAGTTCCACTTGTCATCGTAAATAGTACCAATGGAGCGATGATACACCCCTGCAACAGAATCATGGCACCAATAATAGGTACTCTGTAAAACTGCATTGCTTTAGACCATTTCATAAAATTCGTTACCATGTGACTCATCGCTTTGTTGTTTTGATTCGACTCAAAAGTACGCCTGATCCCATGCGGGTTTGATGACTTCTGTCAAGCAGGAATATGATAATTATCAATTCTTCGAAATGATGCGTATTTTTCTGAAGTGTTTATTTTTGATAATTGTGATTTAGCAGGAAAAATTATTCATATATTTACTCATCAGGATACTCGCTGATGCTCAACTCAACCGGCTATTTCATGAAAAATCTGATAACCTATAGACATTATCACGTATGGTTTTATGTTGATGTATTTTCGATATTGTAACGGTCAATTTTTATAATTTAAGAAATTATTCCTCCTTCCTTCGTTCGCCAGAGGCTTCTGAAGGCGAGGCGCGAAATCTTCGGCGGATAAGAGAATTAAATTCTAAAAATCTGTTAATACGATAAATCATAAAAGACATACTAAATCTATCGTGATAAACTTTTACTTTTAAGTGGATAAAAAATGACAGACAAATCGGGCGTAGAGGGCAAGGAATTCAACAATCAAAACTTCAAACATGAAGGTCTGGATGCTGGCGAATACGAAGATTGTATATTTGAAAACTGTAATTTCTCCGGAGTAGATCTTTCGGGGGTTAAGTTTATCGATTGCGTTTTTGATAATTGCGACCTGACGAATGCAAAAATCTTAGATACTGGTTTTCGGGGAGTCCAGTTTCAGGGGTGTAAAATGATGGGGCTGCAATTCGAAACCTGCAATACCCTACTTTTCGATGCGTTTTTTAGAAAATGTCAACTGAACCTATGCTCTTTTTACCAATGTAAGCTCAAAAAATTCAGTTTTGTGAACTGTGGTTTGAAAGAATCCGATTTTAGCGAGGCAGATTTGACTGAGGCCAACTTTAGCTATTGCGACCTTCAAAATGTTACTTTTGACAACACAACGCTGGTGAAGACCGATTTTACAACTGCTCAGAATTATGCTTTTGATCCTGATAAAAACAATATGAAAGGTGCGAAGTTCTCGAAGGCAGGAGTTGCGGGGCTGTTGGAAAAATATCAGATAGTAGTAAAATAAAGTTGGTCAGGGCTGATTTAGTCGATATCCAATACGGTAATGTCTCGAAGATCAATGATAAGTTGCGCTGAATGAAATACCTGTTAATCAGTTTGATGATTTTTATTGGCTGCCGCGAGGTTGTGCTCGCTCAGACAAGTGAACATCCTGAAATTGCCAGATTACAGGAACAGTTGTTCCCTTTGGATCTGTACGACATACCCAAAAGGGACAGTATTTATCATGAATTATTCCGCCTCTGCTATCAATACAAAGATTACAATATCCTTGTAAGTCACATGGCAGAATTTGGCAAAATTCACATTGGCGTTACGCCAAACCTTGATACTGCCATATACTTTATTAACAAAGCGGAGCGTATTGCCACAAAAAACAAACTTGTTTCAGCACTGGCAAAAGCACAGCTTTTTAAGGCATATTATTATAACATAAAAAATGATCGGCTGAATTCACTTGATTATATTGGCAAAGCCAAGTCCACAGCCTCAAAAGTTTCGGGTCCTGTTCTTGGGGCAATGAGCAAGGAAAACATGTATTTTTTAATAGGTGATATGTTCAAGGTCTTTAACCTATTTGACTCTTCTTTATATAACTATAAGGTTGCGGGTAAGATCGCTTTGCGCAATCGAAATTTTGATTACATGACCAAATCTGATCTGAGAATTGCAGAGTTAAGAGAGGAATCTCTCAATGGTGATGAAAAGACAGTTTCTGCGATTTATGAGAAGATTTTATCCAACCCCAACCAAAACACTGACAGCGCTTATTTGTCGATAGCTGCCAGAAAGCTGGCGGGCATCCTCGTTTCCGACGGATATACTGATTCTGCCAAATCATTGTTACATTTTGCCTACGGTATCAACAAGCGGAACAGCAAATCTCCAATCTTTATTCTAACGGCTTTGTCAAGGATATTTTCTGCTGAAGCCAATCCGGATAGTGCGTTTTATTACCTCGAAATAGCCAATAAAAGGGTAAAGACAGATATAGAGCAGCTACAGGTAGAATTGGCACTTTCCTATGCATACCTGGCGAATGGGAGTCTGGATTCGGCAGTATTTTATAACGAAAAGGCGCTGATTCGATCCGGTAATAAACCGGAAAACATTGGAGTGAGAGAGGCATTGAAACAAAAGATCCAAATCGAAACTACCCGAAAGGATTTTCAGCAGGCCTTCAATAGCTTGCAAAGCCTTAAGTATTGGGAAGACAGCCTCATGAGTTATGACAAACAAAGGGCACTTTTAGAATTGCGGGCCGATTTTGAAAATGAGGCAGCTATCCGTGAGCTTGAAAAGCAAAATGAGATTCAGGCGCTGGAATTACAGCGCAGCAACCTGTTGATCATAGTCATTATCGTTGTTTTCATTACCTTGCTACTGATTGCTTACCTCATCTATTTCAGGCAGATGCAGAAACGCGACAAGCAGGCAAATGAACTCAACCAGAAATTATTGCGGTTGCAACTCAACCCTCATTTCATCTTCAATGCTTTGTCTTCCATTCAAAGCTTTATCATGACAAACAATACCCGGGAGGCATCCATATCGCTAGCACAGTTTGGTGAGCTTACGCGCGAGATACTTGATACTTCCAGTGAGTCGGCAATTGCACTGGCACGGGAACTGAAAATGATGCGCAATTATGTGGACATTCAGAAAATCAGGTTTGAAGGTCCCGTAACATTTGAGGTAATTGCAGACCCGGATTTAAGCCTGGAGAGTACAGCAATACCGCCAATGTATATCCAGCCTTTTATAGAAAACTCGTTTGAACATGGGCTTCCGCGTAATAAAGGAGGAACCATAAGGTTGTATTTGAATAAAGGAGAAGAAACGCTTAAAATCAGGATTGAAGATACTGGACAGGGCCTAAGTGAAAGTAATAGCAAAGAGAAGCATGACTCAAAAGCCATTTCTATTATAAGAGAAAGACTGGAGCGTCTGCGGGCCAACGGACGCAAATTGAAGGAATTGGAAATAGCGAATATATGTGTTGACGATGAGGTGAAAGGCGTTTCCGTGAAGTTTGAATTACCACTAATTACTCTATAAATAAGATGATAAAGGCTATAATAGTTGAGGATGAAAAGAATTCAAGAATAGCGCTCAGGCAGATGATCCTGGAAGATTGTCCTGAGGTAGAAATCATTGCCGAATCAGCGGAGATTCATGAATCAATTACGCTGATTAACCGGGAACAGCCTGATCTGGTTTTCCTGGATATTCGACTCGGCAACACCACTTCTTTCGAGATTTTGAAAAATGTGGATTACAGTACTTTCGATATCATTTTCACAACTGCATATGAAGATTATGCGCTCAAAGCTTTTCGTTTTTCTGCTATTGATTACCTGCTGAAACCGATTAATCGCAACTATTTAAGAGATGCAATCAAAAAGTTGCTTCAAAAGGCGGAGAGAATAGACAACGGTAAAAAGATAGAAACCCTGTTATCTAACATGTCTCAGTCCGACCGGAAGCCCAAGCGCATCATTTTGTCTACTCAAGAGATGATTACCGTCGTGGACCTGAAAGACATCATTAGGTGTGAAGCCAATGTCAACTATACACGCTTTATCATCAATGGTCAAAAGGATATGTTGATTTCCCGGACGCTCAAAGATTTTGAAGAAGAGCTATCAGATTGTGATTTTATGAGAGTCCATAAGTCTCACCTGATCAACCTTCGGTTTGTAAAAGGGTACGATAAGAGAGAAGGGGGTTCAATTGTATTGCCGGACGATGTTCGTGTGCCTATCTCACCCCGCAAAAGAGACCTTTTTATGGAAAGGCTGAAAAGAATGATGATTTAGATTTATCGAATGATTGAAGTGCTGACTCATATTGAATCTACTATTTAACGCTCGACAATTTTTAGTAGTTTTTTTAAATTATGAATTATGGTCAAGGCAAGTAGCGATTAATTTAGTTTACAGATCAAATGCCGTGATAATACTCGGAGTTTGTAATCATTGTACCTATATTTAGCAGACCAATCAAGGACAGACCTATGAAAGATCATTTTCAGTACACCGACGAAGAACTTGAAGAACTGTTTCAGTCCAAAAAATTGAAACCTGCCTATTTCTCACATGAGGCACATCTTAGATTGGCCTACATTCACATTAAGCGATATGGAGAAAAGCAGGCTATTGCCAACATTACGCATCAAATCCGGGCATATGCAGAGAGCCTGGGAGCACACGACAAATACAACCATACTGTTACCATTGCTGCGATTAAGGCTGTAAGTCATTTTATGAATAAAAGTGATGCTGCTACCTTCAAGGAGCTGATAGCACAATTTCCGAGGTTGACAAAGAACTTTAAAGAACTATTGTTTGCGCACTACAGTCAGGATATTTTCAATTTGGAATCTGCCCGAAAAGAATTTCTGGAGCCGGATCTGTTGCCATTTGACTGAAGTACTTTCATTTGATCAACGATAGCACATACTCCATTTGTGTGTCAACGCTGTTCAGAATATCCTCTACCGACTGTTCTACGATGAAGTCGGGAATGACGCCTCGTCCGTGTGCAACTTCGTTTTTTACAGTAAGTGTATGCCGTACCAAGGGAATGGAAACCCGAACTTTAGTATTTGGTAGCTTTACAGTTGCGGTTTCCATACTTGTATTACCATAGTAGCCCCCTTCCGTTTCAACACCCACAAAAGTGGCTAACTCATGTGATTTGATCATTGCGGCCACATCCGAAGCTGCAGAAAACGTACCTCCGTTGATTAATACAAATAGCCTTCCCCGAAACTGAGGGTTTGCAAATTTATAGGGCTTAAGCATCGGTTCGTTTTTGAGAAGAAAAGTTGAGTCGTTTAGTTTTTTGGATTTTTTAGACATGCCGCTGATCCATAGTTTAGACAATTTAGGATCACAATATTGGGCATATTCGGATTGCTTCTGTACAGTAAATTCCATCTGTTTGAAGAAGGTAAAACTGCTGTCATAGAGGAAAGAGAACAAACCAAGAGGAGCGCGCCCACCGCCATTGTCCCTTAAATCGAGGATTAGGTTTTTTGTCTGTGACGAATCGATTTTTTCAAATACTTGCTTCAGCTGCTTTGAGAAATTGTACTTCCTGCCATTATTTTCCCAGTTGAAAAATGCTTTGATTTTAAGTACCGCCGTTTGATTATCCTCCATGTATCGAAAGGTGATATTGTCTTTTTCGGCATTTTTATAATCGTTATAAGCTTTGGATATAGCATCTTTATCCATACCTGTAATTTCAAATTGCTGCCTGCTTTGGTTCTCATCCTTGAATTCGATTGTGTGCAGATCAGGCATTTTAAAATAATAACCATAGATGTACCAAAAGTAGCTATCAAGGCTATGGTACTTGCCAGAGTTGCTAAATCCATCGCTGACCAGAATCTCAAGGCATAAATTGATCAATGAGTCCATCGGTATGTCATTGATTGCCAATACTTCATTACCCGGTTTGATTGGTAATGCTTTTTCCTGATAACTTTTGATAAAGAATGCTTTTCCATCGGAGAACTTAAGCTTCAACGGCAGAAACTTTAGCAATTTGCTTTTCTCCGTCTCCTCAGACAAGGAAACATCTGTGTGCCCACAACCTATCTTTGATATTATTGCAGCGAGCTTCCCTACGAATTCCTTTTCAGTATGAGGTTGATTAAGCGTTTTACCAGTCTCCTCAAAAATGACTTGCATCTCGGCTTGACTCTTGTACCAGTATAATCCAGGATGAAATTCCTTCAGACTCTCCTCAAAAATACGATAGTCTTGCGCCATAGCTGCCGGTGAAAGTTTTGGCTCGTTTTGACTATATCCATCAGTCGATAAAATCGCAAATAACATGGCTGACAATAAAAATTGAAGAGAAGTTGTAGCGATAGATTTAAGCATAAAAGGAGTTTTAGATAATTTACACATAAACGCCTAACTGGTTCAGTTGATAAAGGCTGATGAAATCGACCAGTTGATTTGAAAAGGCTGATCGTCGCATTTACATACTTTTTGGCGAACGAGCTGATTCTAGTTCCAAATACTCAAAAAGTATCAGCAGATGCTAAATGAATCAACCCAATTAAGAAACGGACTTGTTTCAGTATTTTCATTGATTTAAATTTATAAAGCAAAAGATCGATGTTTTGTACACAAAGCGGGGTTTTAAAACCCTGTATTTATAACCACAAATAATAAACTAATGAAAAACAAAAATTTAAGATTAAACGATTTATCAATAAAGAGCTTTGTAACTTCTATTGATTCCCGAATTTCTGATACCGTAAAAGGAGGAGCGCTAGAGGATACCAGCGATTCTGTTGTAACCTGCGATACAAATTATAATTGCACGAAGTTTCCACCGTGTGAATTTGATCAAAAAAGAGAAGATAGACGCAGATAATCCGTCACTATTTCCGGGTCTGATTATGCAAGGGCCCGGTAAATTCTAACCATTAATGTTCAGCCTATTCCCTAATACCTGCTTTTATCACGCTTCAGAGTTCTATTAGCTGAAACATCCCTAAAGTTGATTTAGTTGCTATGTCTTTCGAAGCAACACCTTTTACTTTTCCGGTTTTACCGATATTTTATCCGGTTTCACCTATTTGTCATAGAATTTATTTGCGCTCCAACCTATCATTGTATCATCAAAACTCAAAATAAAAGCAATTATGAAAGACGCAAAAAGATCTCTGGTATTAGGAATAATTTTTATCTCGCTAGGGGTATTATTCTTACTTGATAACTTATTTTTCTTCAACTTCAACTTTTTCGATTATCTCTTTAACTGGAGAGGCCTGTTAATACTAATCGGAGCAGTGATCATCACAACGAAGGAAAACAAAACTCCCGGTTACATCCTGATAGGAATTGGTTCATTCTTCATTCTTTCAAGATTTCTCGATCGCGAATTCGATATTTACTGGCTCGATCTTAGAAACATTTTCTGGCCTGCGATAGTGATCGGTATTGGAATCGCCATACTCGCCAGAAGAAACAAAATGCCTGAGTCTTACGAATACGATGAAAAAAAAAATCCATTGACTGATTACTTAAATGTTACGGCCATTCTTGGTGGCGGTGATATCAAAGTAAACTCTCAGAACTTCAGAGGCGGAAATGTGACAGCCTTTATGGGGGGAGGTACCTACGACCTCAGCACTACCGAACTGGCAGAAGGCCCGCAGGTATTGGATGTTTTTGCGATGTTTGGAGGCGCTTCATTCATCATCCCGTCCGACTGGACAGTGAGAATAGAGGTAACGCCAATTTTTGGAGGATTTACAGATAGCAGAAGAATAAATAATGCTACTCCATCAACAGACCCTTCAAAGGAGCTCATCATCAAAGGAACCGTTTTATTTGGCGGAGGCGAATTAAAGAATTTTGTCTAACGCACGATAAGCGCTACTTGCCCCAAGGTCATAACTCACTCAAGCAGGGTATTGGTTTTAAAAACTAATACCCTTACTTTTTGAAATAACCTGAAACTACAGCTTGATTCAGTGAGTAAATATCGAAAATCACTTAATAAATAACTAACCGTGATAATGTCTATCGTAAACAATAAAATTTGACCGATACGACATTGAATACCCATCAATACAAAGCTTTATGTATAAAGTCTGGTACTGTGCTACGAATAATAAAGTGGATGTGGTTACCTTTCATGATGTTTGCTTAATTTTAAAACTAATCCTGACCCGGCAAAGCAGAAATGTTTAATCCAATAACAAAAAAAAGAAACTACCTATTTACCTATTTCCTGTTTTGGATGCTGGTAGCAGTTTTGCAGGCTGTTTTAGTCCACTGGACACAGGACATACCCTGGCTGGAGTCTTCGGTAGAGGCAGCTATTTATGCCTTGCTATTCGGTTTAGCTGGATTGAGCATCTGGTTTGTGGTGAGGTTTACAGGGTTGCAGTTTCGCAACCTTTGGAATGCACTAATTAATCACCTGGCGGCAGCATCCCTGCTAATATTTGCCTGGTTGTCTATTAGTTATACGCTTACTTCCCTGGTGTTGGGAAGACCAATGGACATCAGAGAGGCGCCTGCTGCCGATCTCAGCTGGCGGGTTGGCTTGGGTGTCATCTATTATATCCTGGTTTCTCTTAACTATTACCTGCTGATCTTCTATCAGAATTTCAGAGAGAAGGAAGTAAGCGAACTGGAAATGAAGTCCTTGCTAAAAGAAAGTGAGCTAAGTATGCTCAAGGCCCAGCTCAATCCGCACTTCATCTTTAATAGCCTCAATTCCATCAGTGCTTTGACACTCACAAGACCTGAGGATGCCCATGAAATGATCGTAAAGCTATCTACATTTTTACGACACACAATAGGCCATTCTGAGCGAGACCTCATTTCGATTCATAAAGAAATAGAAACAATCAGCCTTTACCTGGCAATTGAGAAATCCCGGTTTGGCGATAAGCTCCTGATAGAGATCAATGGGTTGGAAGAAATAAAAGAAACTATTGTGTTGCCTAACTTGATTCTGCAGCCCCTGGTTGAAAATGCCGTGAAATATGGTGTCTATGAAAGGTTGGATGAAAGTAAAATATCGATCGACCTGTCGATGGATTATAATTACCTGGTTGTAAAAATCGCTAACACCACCGGAGAAATTCCCAAAGGTGTTAAAGGAAAGGGAATCGGACTGAAAAACGTACAAAGGCGCTTACAGTACATTTATGAAACTGGTGACCTGATCAGGACCAAAAAAGAGGAAAACCAGTTTATCACAACATTGAAAATACCACAAAACACAAAGCATGGAGAAGCTGAAAATACTGATCATTGATGATGAGGCTCCAGCCAGAGAAATCATCAAACTTTTTATTCGTGACTTTCAGGAGTTGGAAGTGATCGGTGAAGCTGAAAATGGTTTTGAAGGGCTAAGAAAAATCAAAGAGCTGGACCCGGACCTGATATTTCTGGATATTCAAATGCCAAAACTCACTGGCTTTGAGTTACTGGAACTCCTCGAAAATGCTCCCAAGGTGATTTTTTCAACCGCCTACGATGAATATGCACTCAAGGCTTTCGAACATCATGCAATTGATTATTTGCTTAAACCATTTAATCGCTCCAGGTTTAGTGAAGCTATTAAAGCGGCATTGGAACACACCGGGAAAAAGATAGAATCGAGTAATTCCTCCTTAATGGAAACGTATCAGCAGGAACCGGCTTACCAGGTAGTCGTAAAAGACGGTACTAAAATCAACATCATTCCCGTGGAGGAAATTATCAGAATTGCTGCACAGGACGACTATGCGGAAATCATTACTGCCAAAGGCAAGTTTCTGAAAAAGCAGACGATGAGCCACTTTGAAAAAATCCTCGACAGCAGTTCATTTATCCGAGTGCATCGTTCTTCAATTGTCAGAGTATCTGAGATTAAAAGCATCGATAAATACGGAAAAGAAACACATATGGCCACTTTGAGAAATGGTGACGAGGTGTTGGTAAGTGCTACAGGCTATAGTAAATTGAAAACATCTTTAGGCTGGTAATCTGAAGTTACTCTGTCCCTGAGACAATTTTGATCAGTTCTTCATTTCGTTTGCCATTATCGGTCAGGCCGAACTCATCGCTGTTATAGTTCCAGTTGGCATATGCTATACCTTTTTTTTCCAGTAGCCCTATCATATCCCGATACCAGTTGAGCCTGTCAGTTTCGGCAGCAGTCGTCAAAATACCAAACTCACCACAATATAGCGGCAATCCCAATTCTTTTGCTTTAGCCAGTGGTTTTTGCCACATCGCTTCAATAATTGATTTGTCAAACTCTCTGCCAACCCATTCATCCACGATAGCCCGGGTAGAATCAGGTAATTGGCTGAATTCTTCCTCGGTCAGGATTACACCTGGATACTTTACCGGGCCACTGTAATTTTTCAGATATGTCCAGCGCGCCTGGTAGTGAGTGAGCAAGAAAGGCTCATAAAAATGAAAACTCAGTAGAATGTGAGGATCGTTGGCAGGTACTTTCAGCACATCAAAAGTATTGACCGATTGCCAACTGTTGGAGCCAATGACAATCGTCCTTTTAGGTTCCAGTGCTCTAATGGCGGCAAAAGCCTTATTGAGCAGTGAATTCCACGATTCAGGGTCATCCGCAACCGCTTCGTTCATTAATTCATAGGCCACCCGGTTGTTTGGGTATTTACTCAGTGTCTTAGATAAGTCACGCCATAGATCAAAAAACTTCTCCTGCTCTGCCGGATCTATCCAGAGTGGCTTTATTTCTGCATTGAAGTAATGAGATCTCAAAATATGCAGATCGACCACAACCTTTAAATCGTTGGCGATGCTCCAGTCGATGGCGTTAGTCATCAATTGGAAAGCCTCCTGATGCCGATTGCCGTTATCATCCCACATTTGCTCTTCGTCAATGGGTAATCGGATATGATCGAAACCCATCGCTGCGATTGCTTTTACATCTTTTTCCGTGAAAAACTGTTTCCTTTCTTCACCCTGACGCTTACTTTGTGAAAGGAAATGAGCGATGTTGGTGCCTTTCCTGATTGTAAATTGATTATCTTCATTCAGCTTAGATTGATCGCTGCTACCGCACGATGACATCAAAAAAGCGGTGCACAATAGGGTTAGTACAAGCCGAAGGGAAATTGCACAATTGAATCCTGATGTGCTTTTTTGATAGAAGTTCTTCCTTACCATTTGATCATAATTTCAGAAGGTTCATTACTGATAATATCCTCCAGGTCATATTTCAGTGTAACTGATTTGTTTGTCTGTTTAACTACTTCATAAGCTTTCACTTTCACACTTTTGATTTTTTTAGGGGTGTTGATCACTGTGATGATGCTAAAGTCATCAAATAGTGAGGTGAGTTCGTCGAGAGTTGGCGTATCAGTTGTGTCGTCTTCCTCCCTTACGCTGGACCGGAAAAATGAGTTTTTGCTAATCTTCATGGTCGTATTGGAATTGGCAAAAAGCATAGAAGCCTTCGGGTCATTTTCGGTGGATTCCTTGCTGAGTTCCATCAACTTTTGCAGATCATCGGCATTTTTAAAGTTGAGTGTCAATCCGGAAAGTAAATATCCCTTACTTTTTCCGCCCCTCATATACATTTCCGCATTCTCAATGAGCGCCATCTTTTCAGGATCACTTTTGATATTTTCGGGAATTTTCTCATCGAAACTCATCACAGAATCAATCTCGTCTCCAAAATCTTTCCAGAGCATTTCGTCCACTTTAGCAGCAATGGTCGCACTGTCAGCTTCCTCACCTTCGGCAATACTCATTTGGGCGAAACCCTCCATCATGCCTCTCATCATGGGAATCACATCAGCTGAGATGTCGTAAGTTCCTGAACCATTTGGATTGATGGTGATCTCTTCCCGCATTTCGCCACAAGAGCTCATGAGAATAGCACCGATTATAAAAAAGTAGAAACATCTGATCATAAGACTTTATCGGGTTAGGTTTTGTATTAGCATATACACTAATTTAAAAATACATGTAATCAATAGAAATTATCACGTTTAGCTGTTTATTGAGTGATTTTCGTTATTTAAACAATTAAATTTTGTAGTCTGATATTATTTATGATTTCATAATCATTAATATCCGGTTAAAATATATCTCACTTCAAAAAATAGCCATATGCTATTTAAAGCTATATTTTATATGTATTTACAAAAGTATACCCCTTCAACTTTAGGTCTGATTGTGTCTCCTTGGTTTGTTCATTTTTGTCCGCCAGGCGGCCCGGTTAGACACAAAAACGAAATGCACCGGCATCCCGGCAAAAAACTCCGCCAAAAAAATCAATGGGCATCCCGGCTCAGCCGGGTTTTTTGGCAGTCGCAGTGGCGCACCACCCAGCCCTCCTTTGCGCAGATTTTAAGCCTAATACTGTAGCTCATTGCCGAGGCGCCAGATCAGAACTCTTTCTAAACAGATTTTTCCAGACGACAATAATTCATAATTATGAATTAGCTCTAAAACTAAACAACCTTTATAGAAAATGCATTTTTGCTGAAGTTAATGAATTTGCGAGACAAATTACTGGTGAGCAGGCTTCAGGATTTTATAGTCGATGTAAAATGTGCCAAAAGGGATCAGCGAACTGACAAAAACCCAGACGGAGTTGAGAAAAGTCAGCTTCTTTTCCAGCCAGACAATCAACAGTAAAACCATCAGGATGACAAAGAGAAAACCATGAATTCCACCCATGATTCTAACCAGCGACGGGTCGTCGGCGAAATATTTCAGCGGCATGGCCAGGAATACCAAAATGATGAAGGAAACTCCTTCCAGAAAGGCGATCACCCGAAGACGACCAATGTTAGAATTTAAGTATTTTATCATAATTGAGAAACGATTGGTTTCATGAAAAGTTTGCTGTAAATGCATGATTTAAGTGCCGTAAAAATTGCATAGAAAAGGCTTTGAAAATTAACTAACTACAGCTTTTCCAAAATCATGTCATTTGCTATTTGACTGCAAATTAGAAACTGTTAGTTTATTTTTCGCTGTATTTTTTTATCTTATTTTAAATTTTTCAGATCGGGCAAAAATGGGGTTTTATGGGCATAAAGCCCTTTTTCTAATGCTCATTTAACCATAGATTGACCTTTTCGGGATAGTTGGCAGGCTTTATTTTATCTACTTTACAGAACAAATTAAAATAAAACACCGTACATTACATCTATAAAATAGAACAAATAGTTATGGGTAAGGAATATCTGGGAGAATTCGAAGAACTGGTTTTGTTAATCACTGCACTGATGAAAGATCGGGCTTATGGCCTGGCGATTTGTGATGAGATCATGTCTCAGACCGACAGAAAGGTGACGATTGGTGCTGTGCATGCAACGGTGGCAAGACTTGAAAAGAAAGGGTATGTAGAAACCTACATGAGTGAGGCTACCAATGAGCGCGGTGGGAGGCGAAAAAGAATGGTACGAATCACTGCGGTTGGGAAAGATGCGCTGGTGAAAGCCCGGGATGCCAAAGTAAAACTCTGGACGCAGATTCCCGATTTGTCGATCGATAACCTTTAATGACCATCAGTTGATTTTCTAAAAATGTCTATAAACGAATATCCCAAACCGCCCAAGTTTGCAGATAAACTGTTAGCATGGTTTTGCAAAAATGATCTTTTCGAAGCAATTCAGGGCGATTTATACGAATACTACGAACGGCTGGAAGGTCCGGCCTGGAAAAATAAACTCAAATACTGGTATCAGGTTTTCAATTTTCTGAGACCTTTTGCCGTCAAAAACCTCATCATTTTTCACAATTACTTCATCATTATGACACGGTCAAACCTCACATTATCATTTCGGAATATCAAAAAGAACCTGTTATTTTCCCTGATCAATATTTTTGGGCTGGGAATTGCGCTGGCGTCTTGTATTTTAATTTCTCAATATCTGGTCAACGAATGGGACTATGATAAATTTCACCCTGATTACGAGCATACTTTCAGGGTTACAAATACTGTCGACACCAAAGAAAACCCCATTAGTTCTGCTACTACCTTTTCACATGCGGCTTCCGAGCTAAAAAGCTCATATCCTGCTATCAATGCTGTTTGCCGGGCTTATAAGTTTAAAGGCAGCATTATGGTTGACTATAAAGGTGAGGCATTTCGGGAAGAGAATGTCATGGCGGTAGATTCCAGCTTTTTTTCACTTTTTAATTTTGGTTTTATCTACGGCAACAAGGAAACGGCATTTCAGAAAGGCAGGTCTGTAATCATTACCAAACGGATTGCCGAAAAGTACTTTGGTGACAAAAATCCAATAGGCGAGCAGTTGGTGATAGATGGTGCTTTCGGCATTTATACATCACAAGGTTATGTGAGTAAATATAGCTATGAGGTTTCGGGAGTACTGCAGGATTTGCCCAAAAACACGCACATGGATTTCGACTTTTTGATAACCTTTAATTTTTACAGCAACATTGAAGGGGAACTCAAAAACTGGGGAGATGCTTTTTATACCTATTTTCGGGTCGATGATCTGTCTGCTGCGTCGGTGATTTCCGATGGTTTGCCAGCAATTGTAGAAAAGTACCGACCTGGACAGGACATGAAATTAGGCTTGCAACCAATGCAGGCGATCCACCTGACATCTGATACGGTCGATGAAATGAAGAAGAATGGAAGCGAAAAGGTTACCTGGTTGCTGGCTGTTATCGCATTGATCATTTTAGGCATAGCAGGGACTAACTACATCAATTTCACGCTCGCCAAATCATTTACAAGACAAAGGGAAATTGAAATCAGAAAAGTATTCTGGGCGAAGAAAACACACTTGATTTATCAGTTTTTGATCGAAGCATTGGTGATCAACACGCTTTCCCTTTTGTTGGGGCTGCTGATCATTTGGGGACTGACTCCCGTTTTATCAGCGCTACTGGATTTTGACCCATTGTTACACCTCACTAGTATTAGGGTACTGGCGATTTGCGGTGGAGCACTGGTTTTGGCTACTTTGCTGTCGGGATTATATCCTGCTTTATACCTCTCTGGTATTAAATTGTCAAGGATAATTGCTTCCGGACCGGGAAGTTCTCAAGTGGGTTTTAAAGGTAGAAATTACCTGATTGCCTTTCAATATACAGTATCAATATTGGTAATTGGCTGTGCGATTATCTTGTTACAGCAAATGAAATTTATTCAGAACAAGGACCTGGGAATGGATATCAACGGTAAGTTGGTCATTAATGGCGCTACCTTCAATCAGGTCAATGACTCAGTCTACAATTCGAAACTCGCCATTTTTAAATCTGAAGTATTGAGGCTGAATACAGTTGAGCAGGTTACATTGGCCAATTTTATTCCTGGTAAGAATATCCGGGGTTTAGCCGATGGCTATGTGAGAAAAATAGGAGACCCTGAAACCGGGGCAAAAGCATATTATTTCACCCAGGTTGATTATGATTTCATACCAAATTTTGGCTTTAATCTGCTTGCAGGCAGAAACTTTGATCCTTCTGTGAAAACCGATAGGAGATCCGTCATCATCAACTCGGAAGCATGTCGGCTGTTGGGTTTCAATTCTCCGGAAGAAGCACTTGGTCAGAAGATTGTTTACAGGTTGCAAAGCACACCTACAA
>JBCBHL010000007.1:16404-46715 GCA_038525605.1 Bacteroidota bacterium | reverse complement strand
GAAAACTGTGATGCTTCTTACTTCAATGCAAACCTTCACCCGACATTGATGCCTAATGAGATATGGATGCCTGGTGGGCACAATTCTTTGCCTGAAGAGCAACAGATTCCAATTCTCGATTTTAAAGTGGTTCACAACGAAGAAGAAGATAATCTGAAATTGGTCCATGAGCCTACGGGAAAACGTTCCTGGGTTTTTGACCTTGGTTTTCAGGGACATCAGGGCAGATCGCAATTGTTTCAGTTATTAGATAAGTTTACCAAAGCTGACTTTCTTTTTGCATTCCCGGTCTACGGCCTGGTTAATCAGGAATATTCGAAAAATGTCAATCCTAAGCCTGAAGCTGAGGCAAGAGAAACCGAAGAAAATAAAGAAAAGCAAGCCCCTAAGGTATCATTTACACCGAGAATTAGCATTGAGAATCTTATTTTTCAGCGTAAAACGTGGCTCTTTCCAAAGACATTTTTGCCATTAAAAGAAAGTATTGATGATGCTTACAGTTACCATAAAAAAGTTGCCCTTTGGAGAAGAGAGCATAATCTGCCGAACGAAGTGTTTATTTATGTCGATCCATCAAGAGGCGCAAATGTAGCTCCGGAATTGAAAAAAAGACTAACAAGAGACGATTACAAACCACAATACATTGATTTCAGACAGCCACTATTGGTGAACCTTTTTGAAAAGCTGGCTCTCAAGACACCGCAATCAATGAAAGTTGTAGAAATGTTGCCAGCGTCAGAGGAAATGCTTCGCATTGATGACAAACGTTATGTTTCGGAGTTTGTAATGCAGTGGTACAATAGATAATCAAGAAGAGTAAGCAATAAGAAAAGTAGTTCGAAAATGACTAGAAACGCAAATAGTAAGTGGTTGGCAGGTTATATCTATTACGGTGAACCTCTCGATAGAGTCGTGGAGGAAGCGGTAATTCCATTCGTAACTGAAGTCATGAAGAATGACTGGGTTGACAACTTCTTTTTTATTCGATATTGGGAAAGAGGCCCTCATATCAGATTAAGGTTTTTAGGTGACCCTGATAAACTGGAGGCTGAATTGAAACCTTTTTGGTTAAAATACTTCGATGATTATTTCGCTAAATCACCTTCAGAGCGGCAAGAGCCAAATTTTGCTGATGACGTGGCGGAGGAACATAGGTGGTTTCCGAATAACTCCGTACAGTTTATAGAGTATGAACCTGAAACAGAAAGGTATGGAGGGGACGATTGTCTGATTATCTCGGAGGAATTCTTCCAGCATTCATCGGAGACGATATTTGAACTGATGTCTGAGAGTGAAGACGAATGGGGTTATGACAGAGCTCTGGGAGCTGGTATACAAATGCATCTATCAATGGCTTTTGGACTGGGAATGGACAGGGCACAGATGATTGGTTTTTTCGATCGCTACTTTGCCAGATGGTTGCCACGAGCATACTACTTCTTCGAGAAAGATTTCAGTGAAGAAGAACTTAAAAGACGAAAGAAGGAAACCCTCGAAGCATTCGAAAGTACTTATGCGAATCAACAGGAAAATCTGATAGCATTTTTCAATCAGATTATGGAATTGCTGGAAGAAAATGATTTTGCGGATACATGGCTGGAAACGTGGGTGAATGGTTCCAAAGCAGCAAAATCAGGATTGGATAGCTTGATAGCCAAAGATGCTTACACACCAACTAAGTATTACGAGATACTGGAAGAAGGTGGATTTTCCAAAGGCAATCAAATACAATGGGCATTATTTGATAGTTACGTACATATGACCAACAACAGGTTGGGAATCTTAAACCGGGATGAGGCCTATCTGGCATTCATTATCAGTAAAACGCTTAAATTATTAAAATAAGATCGATAGTAGTATTATGGAAGATAGATTTTTAAATGAAGCCGTAAGAATTGCAGACAGGCTGGTAGATATGGCCATTCCGACAGAAAATGGAGTTTGTTGGGAGTCCCTCAATTACAGTGAAGGAAAAACATCCTGGGCCGTTAGTGATTCTATGTATTCCGGTACGGCTGGTATTGCTTTTTTCTTGCTAGAGTTATACACTGCCAACAATGATGAAAAATACTTAAAATTATCACTGAAGGCAGCAGATGAATTATGGCACAAGCATTTAAACAATCAAACAGATTACTATGCTTTTTTTACCGGCCGGCAGGGTTTTACCCATCTGTTTTTGAAATGCCACGAGATTACTGGCGATCAATCCTTCAAAGATAAAGCGGTTGAGGTTTCTTTGGCTGCTATGGATGCACTAAATCAGGGTTCTTCCATTGATGATTTAATCAACGGTTATGCAGGTACAATAGTGAGTTTACTGTATGTTCATGAAAAGACAAAGGACGACAGAATTCTTCCGGTTATTGAGGCCTATTCAGAAAAACTTTTAGACAAAGCAGCATTTGGAAAATACGGTGTTTACTGGGACCGGGCTTCTACGCAGATTCGTGGATTGTGTGGGTTTTCACATGGTACTGCCGGAATTGGATACGCTTACTTACAACTAGGCTACTATTTCGATAACCCTGCCTTTTATTTCCTTGCAGAAATGGCTTTTGCCTACGAAAACCAGTTTTATAATCCGAAAGCTAAAAACTGGCCGGATTTCCGAAAAGGTTTTTATGATGAGGATTCACTGAAGGAATTTAAAGAAGCCTATGGAAGTGGTGATAAGCAGCATTTTAAGTCTTCCGGAAATATGAAAGCATGGTGCCATGGAAGCCCAGGTGTAGGATTTTCAAGAGTTTCTGCAGCTAAAATACTAGGAGACAAATACCTGCCAGACCTCAAAAATGCAGTACTAAGTACGGTCGATAGTCTGGGCTATGAAAACGATGCTTCTACCTACACACTTTGTCATGGGGTAGGAGGTAATTCGCTCTTATTATTTGAAGCCAAAGAGTTGCTGCCGGAGTTGGATTATACGCAACTATTGGAAGATGCGGCGGACCAGGCGATCAAACAGTTTGATACAATAGGGTTTTACTATTCCGGATTGGCAATGCACAGAGACGGTGGAGGTACCAGCTTGTTTATGGGCGATGCAGGTGTCGGTTATTTTATGCTGGCCCTTTCACAACAATATAAAGAAACTATTCTGAAGCCTCAGGTGCATAGCCAATATGGGGGTGAGCTTGCTGAGTCTTCTTTCTTAAATATCAGTAAATCAGCAATTATTGATAAGGTTGCAAAGAAAAGATTTCCTGAAACCTGGTCCCTTTACGGAAATAAGGCAGATGTAAATCAGTTGACGCCGGAGAACCTAAATGCGGAGCTGATTAGCTTTTTGCAAGGGGCTGTTGCTGAAGATAAGCAGGGACTCTTAAACCTTGAGATCAAGGTAAATGAGCTTGATACGGTAGAAACCGGAAATGCATATTTGTATATCAGACAGGTTGTAGAGCTAGAAAAAACAAGTGAGATTCTGAAAGACGAAGCGAACCTTAGAAATATTGAGGTTTATTTGCCGGAAGAGAATATTTTATTTGAGGTAAGCGATGAGGACCTTAGGTTGATTATTCCAACCAGCGAAGGAGTTACGGTTCACGACCTGAATTTCTTTACATATCTGATCATGAGTTTGTTTCAGGAACCCAATACAATTGATAAGGCGGTTGCGGCTATTGTCAGTGAATATGAAGTGGAAGACGAGCAGCAAATGGTCAACACTGTTACTGAACAGGTGCGGCAGGCGCTCTTGTCCGGCATCATGTTTGTAAAGCACTAATTAATATTAAATTTCATTTTTATGAAATATTGCTAAAGCCCGGAATTGGACTTTGTAATATTTCCATTAATTTGTGTAAACATAAAATTGTTGAATATGAAAAGGATATTTTTGGTTTCAATCATTGCCACACTGCTTTTAGGGTGTACCGCTCAACAGGTACAGCAAGCGCAGGATGCTTTGGGAGGAATTCTTCAGGATGACCAATTATCAACCGCGCAGGTTGCTCAGGGACTAAAAGAGGCGCTCATTAACGGTACTTCCAAAGGAGCAAGTACCGCCTCCAAAGTAGATGGCTATTTTAAAAACCCTCAAATCAAAATTCCGTTTCCTCCGGACGTGAAAAAGGTAGAGACGAAACTGAGGCAACTTGGACTTGGCAATCAGGTAGACAAGTTTGTTTTAACGCTGAACAGAGGAGCTGAAGAAGCCGCAAAAGAAGCCAAACCTATTTTTGTTGCCGCGATCAAAAATATGACAATTCAGGATGCGTGGGGTATTTTGAAAGGTGAAGACAATGCCGCAACCAATTACCTGAAAAGAGCTACTAGTGCTGAGCTAACAGGAAAATTTAAGCCTGTAATTAAAAGGGCGCTGGATAAAACCCAGGCTACCAAATATTACGGTGATGTGATTAACACCTACAACAAAATTCCATTTATTGATCAGGTAAACCCAAACCTTGATGACTATGCAACGCAAAAGGCAATTGACGGATTGTTCACTTTGATTCAAAAGGAAGAAAAAAATATTAGGGAAAACCCACTTGCCAGAACTACAGACCTGTTGAAGAAAGTATTCAAACAGCAAGATTAATGATTAGAAGGTTTCAGAGTATCTGCTTCTCTGAAATCTTTTTTTTGTTTGAAAATTGCTTTTCAACGAAATCTTTGACTAGTCGACCTTGAAGTGAGATAGTTTCCAACTATGTCATAATCTGCGGTGTCAGTACCTTATATGAAATCACTACTACTCAACTTAATTTTGTTAGCGACGATTGTTTTCGTTGCGCTTACTTCATCCTGTACAAGCACGTACTATATGCCAGGGGTACAAAATGTGCCATTACATACTGAAAAAGATCAGGTAACATTAACAGCCAATGCAGGGACGACTTTCGAAGTAGAGTCATTTGACTTCCAGGGTTCCTATTCATTTGAGGATAATTTTGCTTTTATGCTCAATGGTCAGTTTGCCAGAGGAGGAAGAGCAAATTCTGAGGATGACAATTCTGGGAATGGTAATTTGCTGGAGGCTGCTGTCGGATATTATAAACCTTTGTCGGAAAAAGTGGTATTTGAAACATATCTCGGTGGGGGTAGTGGAAATGTGATCAACAGGTATGGTAATGGTGCCCGTAGTAAGGTAGGGCTCAGCAAAATCTTTTTACAACCGCAAATAGGCTTTAAATCAAAATACGTAGATCTGGCATTTAGCTATAGGCTAAATTGGTTGGGTTTTAGGAATACCGACTTAATCGGAGTGCTGCCGGAAAATGAAATTGATGATTTTAATACCATCAACGATTTTGGCAGGAGACTACTCATCGAACCCGCATTAACTGCCCGTATTGGCAATGATCCAATAAAACTACAAGCACAGATAACCTCCTCCAGATTTGTAAGAGATGTTAGCCTGAATCGACAATATGTTTTGTTTTCATTAGGGGTCCACGCTACCTTTTAGCGGCATAAACCCCTTAAAGTTTTAATCTTTTACTTTGCTGAAAAGCACAGAAGCATTGTGCCCGCCAAAACCAAAATTATTGCTGATAACATGATTCACTGCTGTGTCTGTTACCCCAGAGGTTGCCACATTAATGAGCTCAGCTATTTGCTCGTCTGTTTCATCAAGATTGACCATTGGAGGAATCTGATCATTTTCAATACTCAATATCGAGGCAATACCTTCCAATGCCCCTGCTGCGCCCAATAAATGTCCTGTCATCGATTTAGTGGCCCCAACAACTACACTTTTGCCAAACAACCTGCCGATTGCTTTAGCTTCCGATAGGTCACCAACTTTTGTAGAGGTGGCATGAGCATTAATATATGAGACCTCATCGGGAGTGATTTGAGCTTCTTCAACAGCCTCTTTCATAGCCCTGAAAGCACCTTCTCCTTCAGGATGAGTAGCAGTCAGGTGATGAGCATCTGCCGTAGTTCCGCTTCCGGCGACTTCTGCATAGATTTTAGCACCTCTGGCCTTTGCATGCTCATAAGTTTCCAATATAAAAGCTCCGCTTCCTTCACCCATTACAAAACCACCTCTATCCTTATCGAAAGGTCTGGAGGCATTTTCAGGGTTTTCATTATTAGTAGACAAGGCCTTCAGTGAGTTAAAACCACTTACTAAACTTGCTGTAATCGGAGCTTCGGATCCACCGCAGACCATTACATCAGCTTTTCCAAGTTTAATGTAATTAGCAGCCTCTATGATGGCGCTATTGGCACTGGCGCAGGCAGATACTGTGGTATGGCAAACACCTTTTAGTCCGAACTTGATAGAAATAATACCTGAGGCCATATTCACCAATATTTTCGGCATGAAATAAGGACTTGGCTTGTCTGCAAAATCTGAACGGAACAACTTGCTGAGTTCTTCATCCATTGTTTGCATACCACCATTTCCTGTTCCCCAGATGACACCAGTTCTTTCAGCGTGAATGTTTTCTTCATTCAATCCTGAGTCTTTCAGTGCTTCATCTACAGCAGCTAACGCATATTGGGTGACCGGCTCATATTGCCTGATTTCTTTTCTGTTTAAGAAACCTTCGGCACTAAAACCTTTTAATTCACAGGCAAATTTTGTTTTAAAAGATTCTGTATCAAACTTGGTAATTGGCGCAGCTCCTGAAACTCCTTTTAGCAAATTATTCCAGTATGTTGATACATTTAAACCGATAGGTGTCAACGCACCCAATCCGGTAACGACAATTCTTTTTGGCATTTTCTTTCTTTAATTCTGATCCTACATTCTTTCCGGTGCGTCGATCCCGAGTAAGCCTAAAGCGGATTTAATAGTACTTTTTAAAGTGGTAGTGAGCGCTACACGCATAGAAACTTTTTGCTCATCTTCTTCATCAAAAATTTTGACCTCATGATAAAACCTGTTGTAGCTTTTGGCCAGATCATAAGCATATTGTGCAATTATTGCCGGAGAGTACTCTTTTGCCGCCAATTGAATTTTTTCCGGATATTCATACAACAAGCCTATGAGTTCCGATTCAGCAGGTTCCAGCACGAGCGATGTACTAATAACTGCATTAGCATCAAGTTCTTTGGCACGTCTAACAATGGCAGAGGCCCTGGCATGAGTATATTGAATAAAGATAGCAGTGTGACCGTTCAACTCTACAGATTCTTCAGGATTGAAAAGCATTCTTCTTTTTGGGTCTACTTTCAAAAGGAAGTACTTCAGCGCGCCTAAACCATTGATTTTGAAAAGCTCATTTTTCTCTTCTTCGCTGAATTCTGCAATCTTCTCCTTTTCTGCAACCCGAGCAGCTGCAGTTTCGATCATCTCATCCATTAGATCATCGGCATCTACAACTGTACCTTCACGTGATTTCATTTTTCCCGACGGCAAGTCTACCATTCCATAGGACAAATGATATAGCCCTTCACCATATGGTCTGCCCAGCTTTTTCATGATTGAAAACAAAACATTGAAGTGATGATCCTGCTCATTTCCAACAACATATACCGATTTAGTGAATGGCAGATCCTCATATTTCATATCGCAAGTTCCCATATCCTGTGTGATGTAAACAGAAGTACCATTTCCCCTCAGTACCAGCTTATGATCCAGCTTCTCGGCACTAAGATCGGCCCAGACAGAATTATCGTCTTTTTTATAAAATACACCTTTTTCCAGACCTTCATCTACAATATCTTTTCCTAATAAATAAGTGTTTGACTCCTTATACATTTTATCAAAAGAAACACCCATTTGGCGATAGGTCTGGTCAAAACCTTCATACACCCAGTCATTCATTTGCTTCCACAATCCAACGACCTTTTCATCACCTTCTTCCCATTTTTTAAGCATCGCCTGAGCTTCGAGAATCAAAGGTGCGTTTTTCTTAGCCTCCTCTTCGGTTTGTCCTTTTTCAACTAACTCGGCAATTTCTTTTTTATACTCTTTGTCAAAGATTACATAGTATTTTCCGATCAGATGGTCGCCTTTGATGTTTGCTGATTCAGGCGTTTCCCCTTCACCGAACTTTTGATAGGCAAGCATTGATTTACAGATATGGATTCCCCGGTCATTGACCAGGTTTACTTTCATCACCTCATAACCATTTGCCTCTAGAATCCGGGAGATTGAAAAACCCAGAAAGTTATTTCTCAGGTGCCCCAGGTGAAGTGGCTTATTGGTATTTGGAGAAGAATATTCAACCATCACTTTTTCGCCATTTGGCTCAGCATGACCGTAATTATCTGAATTTAGAATGTTCTCCAAAGTTTCCAGCCATACTTTATCCGCCAGCTCCAGGTTGAGAAACCCTTTTACCACATTAAAATCTTTCAGCCAGTCAGTTTTTGTCAGTAGGAAATTCCCAAGGTCTTCAGCGGTTTGAACCGGATTCTTCTTTGATACCCTCGCAAACGGGAAAGTTACAAAAGTGTGAGAACCCTTAAATTCCTTTCTGGTAGGCTGTAATGCAATAGAATCATTACTCAAATCGTGGTTGTACAGTGCTTGAAAAGCCTGCTGTATACCTGTTTTAATATGAATTGAAATATCCATTTTTTCTGATCATGCTATAATATGAAGGCAAATATGAGGTATTCATTTTTGAAAGGCGAGAACTTTAATATTTTATCACATGTGAATGATTTTTTTTTGAATCCAAACCGGACAATTGTGTTCATTTATGTGACAACTTGTGTATTTGTTGTTGTGGTGTAACTGGTTGACTGTTAGTGTTTTGTAATTATGGCAATATCATTGTAGAGGAAGTTTTTAAATAAAATGTTCAGCTTATGATTTTTAACCTCCTTAAGGTAGCATTCAGAAATATTAGAAAAGAGAAGTTTTTTTCTATTCTGAATATTATGGGACTAGCAGTAGGGACCTGCTGCGTACTTTTTATCACTTTATACATATCCGATGAGCTTACATTCGATAGTTTCCATCAGAATGCAGACCGGATATACAGAATCAACCAGACTTTTATTTGGGGAGAGGACAGCAATTTGTTCGGTTCTACCGGGCCTGCGGTAGCAGACGCTGTCAGATCAGAAATACCGGAATTTGAAGAAGTTACAAGAGCTCATACCCCCGGTGCTTTATCAGTTAGCTACGAGCAAAAACAACCCTACAAAATTTTTGATGAGACTGGCGTCCTGGCAGTGGATTCTAACTTTTTCTCCGTATTTACCTTTCCTTCTGTTGAGGGAAATCAGGAAACTATGCTGGATCAGCCAAACAGTGTAGTGTTGA
This sequence comes from Bacteroidota bacterium, assembly GCA_038525605.1. Classification (GTDB taxonomy): domain Bacteria; phylum Bacteroidota; class Bacteroidia; order Cytophagales; family Cyclobacteriaceae; genus JANSWY01. The sequence continues at coordinate 37,537 of JBCBHL010000007.1, read as the reverse complement.
CAATGGAAACAAAAGAAAAGTATTTCGGTAAAGAAAATGCCATGGGAGAATTGCTGTGGATCGGCGAAAAAGAGAATCGAAAAGCCTATCAGGTAACGGGTATTTTACAGGACGTACCGACAAATTCCCATGTCGATTTTGATATGCTCATTTCTATGAGTTCTATTCCAGCTGTTAAAAAAAGAAATTGGTCCTGGATTTGGACAACATTCGTCACTTTTGGTTTGCTTAATGAAGATGCAGACGTTGCTGAAATCCAGTTGGCTGAGCGATTGGCCGAAGCACCCAGAAAACATGCAGGCGTCAGCCTTAAACGGTTGCAAAACATGACATTTGAAGAATGGGAAGCCGATGGGAAAGAGTGGAAATTGTACAGTCAGCCATTGCTGGATATTCACCTTCATTCTACCAATGTATATAGCAGGCTGAACAATGTGAGTGATATTAAGATGATTTATATCTTTGGAACGATTGGTGTACTCATTTTGATCATGTGCCTGATCAATTTTGTGAATCTCACCACCGCCCGATCGTTTGGGCGTGCCAAGGAAATTGGGATTAGAAAAGTGGTAGGTTCTTCTAAAGGTTATTTGGTATTTCAGTTTTTAACTGAATCAATTTTGATTAGTGCGATTGCCATTATGATTGGCGCTTTTATGGCAGAGTGGCTGATGCCTTTATTTAATTCATTATCAGGAAAAGAGTTAAGTTTTGCCATAACGGAAAAACCACTCTGGGCTCTTTTACTAATTCTTTCACCAGTATTGCTGGGGACATTGGCAGGTCTTTATCCGGCATTCTTTATGACCTCATTTGCAACCTTACAATCCCTGAAAAACAAGGTGGGAGATAGTAAAGGCAATGGAGGATTACGAAATGCACTGGTCGTTGTTCAGTTTACTTTCTCAATCATATTTATAGCCTCTACAGTGATTGTTTTTAATCAACTCTCTTTTCAGAAGAATCTCGATTTGGGATTCAATAGAGATAATAAATTGATCATAGAGAGAATCGACAGGCTTGGAGAGGCTTCTGCTCAAAGTTTCATCGACAAACTGGAACAAATTTCTCAGGTACAAACAGTTACAGTATCTGATGCTACACCTCCTCAGATTTATAATTTTGATAATTTCAGTTTGAAAGGTTCGGACCAGAGCGAATTTCCTGTCAACTACATCATCGCCGATGAAAAATTTACGGAGGCTTACGAGCTAAAGCTGATGGCCGGAAGACCTTTTAAAGAAAACTTTAATGAGTCAAACCGTGGATTGGTAAATGAGGCAATGGTCAGATTTCTTGGTTTTCAAACCAATGAAGAAGCAGTCGGAGAGAAGTTGTTGTATTACGGGCAGGAACTTGAAATAATAGGGATTATTGGAGACTTTAATATGGATTTTAGTCCGCAGATCAGACCGTTTGCCATTTTTGCAGAAGATTCTGAATTATTCAGCTTTCCCGGAAGACATATATCCGTTGCTTTCAGAGAAGATGTTCCGAGCGATGAATTGATGGGTTTAATCAATGGGATGGAACAAGAGTGGACTTTGATTAATGGAAATGCGCCATTTAATTATGCTTTTCTTGATCAAAGGTTCGAATCAGTATTCAGATCCACCTTATTATTTGGAAAGATTCTATCTACCTTTTCCATATTGGCCGTGTTTATTGCTATTTTGGGGATGATAGGGTTGATCACCTATGTCATTCAAAAGAGAAGCAAAGAAATTGGTGTCAGGAAAGTTTTGGGAGCATCTGTGACAAATATACTGTTTTTGCTTTCTAGCAGGTTTGGAACCTTGTTGCTGATTGCTTTTGTGATTTCAATTCCGCTAACGTGGTACGGCATGGACATCTGGTTGCAGGATTTTGCTCAAAGGCGCCAAATTCAAATCTATGACTTCCTGATAGGAGGTTTGTTGATGATGTTTATAACGGTTGTCGCCACGAGCTATCAGACGATCAGGGCATCACTGACAAATCCTATCAATGTTTTGAAAGATGAATGAAAATAAATGAGGAATCGGAAAATCATCAGTGCATTATTCTTAGTTGCTATCACATTTACCTCTTGTAAATACGGTCGTTTTGTTGTCTATAATTTTGCCGATATAAAGGACTATAAAAAGTTTCCGGCTGTTGCTGTAGAAAAGGGAGATTACACCTTTTCTTATGCCACAGGTCCGGATTCACTAGATGAGAAAATCAACTCAATTAAAATAACGAATTCCAAAGGGAAGAAATTTTTATTGGACGAATACCTTGATGAAGAAACAAAGACAGTAGCATTTATGGTCATTAGAAATGACTCTGTTTTGTATGATAGATATTTTGAAAAGTATCATGATGAATCTATCGTCACTTCCTTTTCGGTCGCCAAATCCTTCGTTTCAGCGCTGGTAGGAATTGCTATTCAGGAAGGTTTTATCAAAAGCGTACAGGAGCCTATTACGAATTACCTGCCTGAGTTGGCAGAAGCCAATGAAAAATTTTCAGCAATTACGATTGAAAATGCGCTGAACATGCGGACAGGTATTAAGTTTAATGAAAGCTCTTATGCGAACCCGTTTTCCGAGATAGCTGCGCTGTACTATGGTAGAAATCATTTCAAACTTTTGAAAAACTCAAAATTTCAGGGTGAGCCGGGTAGCGAATATGAATATCAGAGTATCAATACGGAAATACTTGGATTAATAGTTGAAAGCGCGACAGGCAAGCAACTGGCAGCTTATTTCGAAGAAAAACTATGGCAACCTCTTGGTATGGAATATAGTGGAAGCTGGAACATTGATAGCAAAAAACATCAGGCCCCAAAAGCTTATTGCTGCATCAATGGCGTTGCAAAGGATTTTGCTAAGTTCGGGAGTCTGTATTTGAAGGACGGTTATTGGAACGGGAGCAGCATCGTTAATCAGGACTGGGTTAGGAAAAGTACTACCTTCACGCCTCAAAATGACGGATATCAGTATCAGTGGTACTGCGACCCTGAAATTTTACGGGAAGATGGTAAAACCAAATATTTTGAGGATTCGCTAAGCGCGACCAAAGCAGTACCAGAATTGGCGGAGTTTTGGGTACAGAAGTCTTCCAGGTATTCCGGGAAATGGTACGTTACCATGCCTAATTCTTCTTTTATGGCCATTGGCATTTTGGGTCAGTTAATTTATGTAGACAGGAGCAAAAACCTGGTGATGGTTAGATTCGGAAAGAAGAACGATAGTAACTATTCCTATATTTTCAGATCCATTGGTTCCGTATTGTAATCAATCATCATTTAGCTAAGATTCAATTGATTGAGTTCGTTTGGAAGACACTCATTCTTTTCAAAAACAATGGCTATTTATTTGTCAGAAATCATATTACCATTTACAGATGATGGAAGGTTGTATGTACTTTTTATAGATGGGAAAACATTTACCAGCAGATCAATTGATTGAATTTGTAAAACTGTCGAAGCTACAAACAAGACGATCATTCAGATCGATATATAGTTTTTGAATAGAGAATCGCTTTTATACTAAATCAGGTAAACACGCATGTTGTGGCTTTTTTTACCCGATAGAATTCTTAAAAAAACTTAAAAAATTGAAAAAAATGAAACAGTTCTATCAGATTTCGGTATTAATCATTGAGTTTGTTGTCATATAAACATTCGTCTTAATTGACTTAAATGAAGAATATCAGAATTGATGAAGGTTTAAGAATGTCAGATTCAACCGATAATTATTAAAATAACAGGCCAAAAAACAGAATCAAAATAAAAGAACTTTTACTTTATTTATGAAAAAACTATTAACCATCGGGGTTATATTAACTCTGGCAATTGTGTTGGATGTAGCAGCCCAGGACCAGCAAGTTGATCCTGCCGCCAGATTAACCCAATATATTGCCTCCAGACCGCAAGAAAAGCTGTTTGTTCATCTCGATAAACCTTTTTACTCCGTATCAGATGAGATATGGTTTAAGGTATATCTGGTGGATGCCATGAATCACCTTCCCAGAAAAGCTTCAGTCGTTTACGTGGAACTCATCAATAATCAGGAAGAAATTGTTGCTAAAAGAAATATCCAGGTAGTAAATGGAGGAGGTTTCGGAGATATTGTTATACCTGATTTGTCTCTTCCATCAGGGGAATACGTTCTGAGGGCTTACACCAGTTACATGAGAAATTTTGATGACAGTTTCTTTTTCTATCAAAAAATAAATCTGATCGATGGAATGGAGCAGGCCGATCCGGAAAAGCAAACGGCAGACGCTTCATCTATCAATATTGACTTTTTTCCTGAAGGAGGAGAACTGATTGCAGGTCAGGTCAACTTTTTAGCTTTCAAAGTATCCGGAAATTTTGATATCAATGATGAAATCAAAGGAAAAATAGTTGATAATACAGGTGCTGAAATTACAGAGTTTAGAACTGAGAATTTCGGAATGGGTCTCTTTCCTGTTATTCCTGTGAAAGAAGCGACGATGAAGGCCCTGGTAGACTATAAAGGAAAGTCTTATGAATTTCCACTTCCTGTTCCATTACAATCTGGGTTTTCGCTGAGTGTTCGCAATACGGGAACAAACCTCGTTTTAGTTGCAAAGCATACTGATCAGGCTGCAATGGATGGAGCTTACGTTGTAGTTCATCATCGTGGTGAAATTTTGGGGGTAGTATCTCCCAACGGCAAACCGTATATACAAAGTGCCTTTAAACAAGAAAAGCTGCCGGCTGGAATCATTTCCTTTACTTTATTTGATGCCAATGGATTGCCAAGAAGAGAAAGAATTGCTTTCGTAGAAAATGAAAACGATTCCCGGGAAACCATCGCAATTAAGGCTGATCAGGACTTTTATAGAACCAGGCAAAAGATTGCTTTAACTTTTGATAAAGAAGCGGATAATGACTTTACTGGAAACGCATCAGTGAGTATTACAAATTTGAATCTGGTTCCCCGAGAAAGCCGAAAATCACATTTGTTGAGTTATCTGTTACTATCGTCCGATCTAAAAGGTGAAATTGAGAACCCCGGGTATTACTTCGATGAGGAGAATGAATCGAGACTTAAGCATCTCGATTTACTGATGCTCACTCAGGGTTGGAGGAGATTTTCGTGGAAACAGGTTTTGGACAAAAATCCGCCACTTTTTAAGTTTCCAATCGAAGAAGGATTTACAATAGAAGGAAAAACAGTTGACTACTACAATAGAAAAAAAGCCGTCAGTGGTGAATTGAAGTTAAACGTTATTGAAAACATCCTGGCAAGTCAGACGACTACCAGTAATGACAGTGGATATTTCTTTTTTCCAAATCTGATGATCGGTGATACTGCGACGCTTGTAATTCAATCCAATAAGCTGAAGAAAAAGAAGAAGACCGCCTCTGATAACAATAATGTACATATCGAGGTGTTTGAACAAAAGACACCAAACGTCATGATTCCTGATTTTGTGAAAGATATTCAGTTCGAAGAAGAGATCGAGGTAGAAAGTTACATAGAAGCATATAACAAAATCGTTTCGATTGACTCTGCATTTAAACTTGGTGAAGGCATCTATCTTTTAGGAGAATTTGAGGTGACCAGCACTAAAACAGAAACAGCTGTGGAAAACCCATTTGTACAGGCAGAAATTTTGTACGGAAGTCCGACTAAAAGAGTTGTAGTAGATTCTCTCAACAGAATTGTGCCTTCTAATAGAGTTTTGGATATTTTAAGAACTACTTCAGGCGTTAGAGTGCAAGGCTCTTTCCCAAATCAAACTGTTCAGATAAGAGGAATTAGTTCTGCGAATAGTGGAACTACTCCATTAATTATTGTAGATGGTGTCATTACCACACTTGATGTTTTAAATTCTATTCCGGTTGCAGATGTCTCTTACATTGATATATTGAAAGGTCCTGATGCCGCCATTTTTGGATCTCAGGGTGCTAATGGTGCTATTTCTGTTTTCACGCGTACAGGAGAGGTACCAGATAAGAAAGGTCCCAGAGTGGGAATCGTAGATTTTAAATTCCCGGGATTTACCCTGGCCAGAAAATTCTATACCCCTGATTATTCAGAGAAATCAGATCAGCATAAAAAGCCAGATTACAGAACTACTCTATACTGGAATCCTGAAATTAACTTATCTTCAGGAGAACCCGTTGAATTTTATTCGTCTGATGAGAAAGGTACCTATTTGATTCATCTCGAAGGAATTACATCGGAAGGAAAAGTCGTTTTAGAAGAAAAAATGATCGAAGTGAAGTGACCGACATCCCCCTCCATTAGAAAAACTCTTTTATAAAAAATATTGAAAATCCTGAAATGAGAATTTCGGGATTTTTTTATAAGAAGCATTGATTTTTTTAATTGCCAATAAGGTTTTTGATGATTATATCTGTTACTAAGGTAAACACAAATACGAAAGGTGGTTATACGCAAAAATCCTCTTTTTGGAAGACGAGATAATATTTAGTAGCGAGCGGGTGAGTTGAGATTTCCCGAATAAGTGCGTTGTCAGCTATGTCGGATGTCTCCGAGTTGTTAGTCTGAATGAGTGCTGAAAACAGCATGCGATAATTCGTATTGTGGCTTATAAAAATATAATAAAAAGTACAAGATAGCCAGATATGAAAGTGTTATCAAAATTTAGTTTCTTCATATGTCTCTTTTTATTGACAGTTTCAGCGATCGCTCAGAATCCCGAAGTTGAGAGGATTTCACAATTAGATGAACACATGAAGTCCAGACCCCAGGAAAAGCTTTTCATTCATCTGGACAAACCATTCTATTCAATAAATGATGACATTTGGTTCAAAGCATACCTTGTCGATGCAGTTAATCACAAGCCAAGAAAGGAGTCGATGGTGTTTGTAGAGTTAATCAATAAGGAAGATGAGGTGGTAGCCAGTAGAAATGTGCAGATCATTGATGGAGGAGGCTTTGGAGATTTTAATCTTAAAAAACTCAGTTTAGAAGCAGGTAATTACACATTGAGAGGATATACCACTTACATGCGAAATTTTGATGATGAGTTTTTTTTCTATCAGAAGATAGAAATATTGGGTCTTGAAAAGATTGACAAAAGGGTCGAACAACCTAAAAAAGATGCATTAAAGATTGATTTCTTTCCTGAAGGAGGGGAATTAGTGGCTGGTACTATGAATTTTTTAGCGTTCAAAGCTTCAGGTAGTTATCTATCTACTGATCAGCTTTCAGGCACTATTGTTACAGCCGAAGGAGAGGAGATTGCTAAATTGAAAGTAGAAAAATTTGGATTGGGACTGATCCCGTTAAAACTGAATAACTATCAGCCGTTAAAGGCAAAAATTAAATACAATGGTCAGCTGTTGGAGTTTCCGCTTCCTCATGTGTTACCTGCGGGATATACTTTAAGCGTAAGAAGTACAGGAAGCAATTTGGTTCTGGTAGCTGATCACACCCAAAAAGGCAAAATGAAGAATGCCTTTGTGCTGGTACACCAGCGTGGAAAGCTCATCAGTACCATTTCTTCCAATGAGGCAACAGCTATACAAAAAACATTGAAAATTAATCAGTTGCCTGCAGGAATTCTTACGTTTACCTCGTTTGATGGAAAGGGAGTCCCTCAGCGCGAAAGAATTGTATTTGTCGAAAATGATGGCCAATCAATGCAATCGGCCGTTCTAAAAACTGATCGGCAGAAATACAAATTACGGGAAAAGGTTTTAATGAATATTGACCTGACATCAACTGCGAATGTTACTGGAACAGGCTCTCTGAGTATTACTAATCTGGGGACAATTCCCGCAAACAGTAGAAACAGACATTTATTAAGTTACTTGCTATTGTCTTCTGATATCAAAGGTCAGATTGAAAACCCCGCATACTACTTTGGTAGGAACAATAAAGATCGTTTCAAACAGCTGGATTTACTCATGATGACGCAAGGCTGGAGAAGGTTTACATGGAGGCAAATCATGAGTGAGGGTGACTCTCCCTTTAAGCACTCCATTCAGAGCGGGGTTACCGTGCAAGGAAGACTCCTCGATTATTACGACCATGAAACACCTGTTCAGGGCCAGGTGAAAATGCTGATAACAGAGGTTCCCGGCTTTTTCGAAACTGTAGAGACTGATGAAGAAGGTTATTTTTTCTTTCCTGATCTGGCCATCGGTGATACCTGCAATATCATTTTACAACCCAATAGAGTGAGTAGAAAAGGAAAGACAGTCACCAATAATAGTGGTATTCATATTGAATTTGATGAGGCGGAATTACACCCTGTTTCAACAACAGAATTTCCGAAAGTAGCATTTGAAGCAGTTTCAAAGAAAGACGAATTAGAAGAATTTGTAAAAGTATCCAAAAAGATTTCGGCAGCTAATGCGGCTTTTGATTTGGAAGGCGCTCTTATATTAGATGAATTCAAAGTAGATGCTCAAAGAACCACCTTGGTAGACATAAAAAATCCATTCCGAATATCTGATATTTTGTACGGCAGGCCCACAGAACGGGTCATGATGGACTCAGTTTATAAGAAAACGCCTGTCATTAGGCCTTTCGATGCTTTGAGGTCTGTTCCGGGGATGTTTGTATCAGGCAGAAACGTCCGTATGCGGGGTGAGTCGCCCAAATATGTACTTGACGGTGTGTTTACCTCACCAGTCGTTATCAATTCCTTACCTGTCAGTATGATATCTCACATTGACATTTTTAAAGGTCCTGATGGTATTATATTTGGTCCTGATGGCGCAAATGGCGTAATCGCTTTCTTCACGAAGGAGACCGGAAGTGCGGAAGGCTTACAGAAAAATGGGGGTATTGCCAATTTTCAGTTGGCAGGTTACAGCATCGGTCGGGAGTTTTACACACCTGATTATTCAGAAAAATCTGATGACCACAAGAAACCGGACTATCGGACAACGCTTTATTGGAACCCTGAGATAGACTTTTCTGCAGAAAACCAACTGGAATTTTATACATCTGATGATAAAGGTATTTATCTTATCCATATGGAAGGTATTACCTCTGAGGGAAAGATTGTATTGGAAGAGCAAATTATCGAAGTGAAGTAGAACTGATTTACAACAGTTTTTGTCGATGGCCAATTCGGGAATATTCATAATTTCTAAGCAATCATTAGTAATTGATTTCTGTAAATAAATTACAATATCCATTCTGTTGTCCAGAGTGTGGATTAATTGAAAAAGAAAACATTTTTTCGATATTTATCGAGAGGAATAAGGTGTTTTTATATTGCGATTGTTGTACTTGATTAGGGTCTTTTCTTAGCTGATATAAACATGGAAAAAATCTAAAAAATATACTTTAAATTGCTTAATGGTATGTTTTTTGCTTTTGAGAGGTCATGAAAGTATGCTTAAGATCGGTTTTGTTCAGACTTGATTAACTACGATTTTCAACGTGCTTTTTCATTATCTATTTAACCTGGCAGATACCTGTTTCAAAGTGCATTTGTAACGCTTAAACTCAGGTGCCATAAACAATTAATTAGTTAAAATTTAAAATTGACCTATTATGAAATTTACATTGTTTGTTATGCGATTATTCGCCCTTTTGTTTATTGTTTTTCCGGTATTTTCACAATCCATACAAGATGAACACACGGCAAAGTTCAACAGATACAATGAATTAAGACCACAAGAAAAACTATTCGTCCACCTCGATAAACCTTTCTATGCTGTTTCAGATAACATCTGGTTCAATGCCTACCTGGTCGACGCAAAAAGACATCAGCCGAGCAAGGAAGCACTGGCATATATTGAATTGATTGATGCCGAAAATGAAGTCATTGCCAAACGAAATGTTCAAATTCTGAACGGAACCGGATTTGGTGATTTCGATCTGTCTTCACTGCAACTGGAACCCGGTGAATATACATTGAGGGGATATACCAATTACATGAGAAATTTCGATGAAGGTTTCTTCTTTAAGCAGCAAATTAGTTTAGTACGTCAAGGTATTGATGAAGCAGTTGTTACGAATACTAAAGAGGCTGATATTAAAGTGGATTTTTTCCCGGAGGGAGGAGAGCTGGTAGCCGGACAATTAAATTTTCTCGCATTTAAAGTAACCGGAGATTTTGATAGTAATGATCAGATTAGCGGAGTGATATATGATGAAGAAAAACAAGCAGTTGCTAAATTCAGAACCGAGAAGTTTGGTATGGGGTTAGTGCCTGTTAAACCACAAAAAGCTGCCCTTTTGAAGGCAGTGGTGGATTATAAGGGCAAAACTTTTGAATTTCAACTACCTGAAATTCTACAATCTGGCTACACTATGAGTGTTAGAAATACCGGAAAGAACCTGGTTTTAGTTGCTAACCACACCGATCCTGCGGAAATGAAATCTGCTTTTATTATCATTCACCAAAGAGGACAACTATTGTCAGTGATTTCAGAAAAAGATCGTCAATCGATTCAAAATTCACTTAAAATCGACGAGCTACCAGCAGGTATCGTTTCTTTCACTTTGTTTGATGGGGATGGCATTCCAAGACGGGAGCGAATCGTATTTATTGAAAATGACAATCTTTCCAGACAGCAAATCGGGATAGAATTGAACAAATCAAATTTTAATACTCGAGATAAAGTGTCTATCAATCTTCAAAGTAATGATGAGAGTTTGATCGAAGGTAGTGGCTCCATTAGCATTACGAACCTGGGTTTTGTACCTGAAAATAGCCGGGAATCGAATCTCCTGAGCTATCTGCTGCTATCTTCTGATATCAAGGGAGAAATTGAAAATCCAGCCTATTATTTCGATAAAGAGAATACAGAAAGACTCAGACACCTGGATATGCTCATGTTAACGCAGGGGTGGAGAAGATTTGTCTGGAAAGAGGTGCTGGATCAGGAGGATGTAAACTTTAATTATGCTGTAGAAAAAGGAATAACAGTCAATGGTCAGCTGGTGGATTATTTCAGTAAGAATAAGGCCAGAGTTGGTGAGGTCCGGCTTAATATCCTTGAGAGTCCGGCATATTCACAAAAAGTAATGACTGACGATAAAGGTATGTTCTCTTTTTCAAACCTGGTTTTTGGAGATACTGTCACGATGGTTTTCCAATCCAGAAAATACAATTCAAAAAAGGATGCGCTATCGAATAATAATAATCAGACCATCAAGATTATTGAAAAAGAAGGACATCCTGTGACATATTCTGTTGCCGATGAAGAATTTATTATCAAGGAAAGGATCATTGAGAGCTATATTGATGCATTTAATAAAATTGCTGCTATTGATTCAGCCTATGATTTTAGTGAGGTTTATTTGTTGAGTGAGTTTGCCGTAGAAGGCAGGCGGGAAACAAAACTAAATGTATACAATCCTTTTAGAATGGCCGATGCATTATATGGAAAGCCTTCAAAGAGGGTAGTTGCCGATTCGATGGCCAGCATTGTTCCTTCTTCAAGTCTGTTCGATTTTTTACGAACGGTTCCGGGGGTAAGAGTTCAGGTTTTGGGAACATTTCTGGAGCAAACAATCACAATCAGAGGGGTTAATTCAATCAATGCAGGTGGAGCACCAACTATTTTAGTAGATGGCGTAGAAACATCAATGGCCACTCTAAACTCTCTGCCTGCTTCAAACATTGCATTTGTAGATGTTTTTACCGGCGCTGACGCTGCTATATTTGGATCGAGAGGGTCAAATGGTCTTATATCCATTTTTACAAGAGAGAATTCAGGAGTCGAACGGAGGAGACCTGTTACAGGCATTAACAATTTTAGAATAGCCGGTTATAGTCTGGGTAGAGAGTTTTATACACCGGACTACTCTGTGAAGCTAGAGAGTCATAAAAAGCCTGACCTGCGCTCGACATTGTACTGGAATCCGGAGATTGACTTTTCTGCCAAAAACCCTGTCGAATTCTACACTTCTGACGAGAAAGGTACTTACCTCATTCAACTCGAAGGAATAACTTCAGATGGAAAGGTTGTCCTGGAAGAACAATTATTTGAAGTGAGATAGCGATACTTCACAACAATTTCAATTAAAGAAATATTTTGAGATACACCGCCCCGGGTTAGTGACAACCTGGGGTTTTTTTGTAAATTAAATACATTCTTTGATGGTTTGCACAAAGTGAAAAAGGCAGGAAAATAAGGTGCTTTTTATCGCTAGTTTTTTGATGAAAAGTAAGGTTATTTCAAGCTGAAATTGTTCTATAAAAAGTGATTGTTTCTAAATCTGATTTATTATGAAAAAAGTTAAAAAATATGCTTTTAAATGACTTAATGGTATGTTTTTTGCTTTTTTAAGGTCATGGAAGATTGTTGAAAATCAATTGTATTTGAGCCAGAATGATTACGGTTTTTGACAGGATTCTTAATTACTAATTTAACCTTGTAATTACCTGATTGAAAGTGTGTTTTAAACACTCGAAAGTCAGGAGCAGTAAACGGTTGTTTAGTTAAAATTTAAAATTGACCTATTATGAAAACTACATTATGTGCTATTCGAATATTCGCTCTGTTGTTTATTGTGTTTCCGATATTTTCACAATCCGTACAGAATGAGCATACGGAAAAATTAAATAAATACATTGAACTGAGACCACAGGAGAAACTATTCGTCCATCTGGATAAATCATTCTATGCGGTATCAGATAATATCTGGTTTAATACCTACGTGGTAGATGCCAAAACGCATCTGCCCAGAAAGGAGTCTCTCGCTTATATTGAATTGATTAATTCGAAGAAGGAGATTATCGCCAGGCGAAATGTTCAAATTCTGAATGGAACCGGATTTGGTGATTTTGATTTGTCTTCTTTACACCTGACACCAGGTGAATATACTCTAAGAGGATATACAAATTACATGAGGAATTTTGATGAAGATTTCTTTTTTAGGCAGAGGATTAATCTGGTTCAGCAGGGTGTCGAAGAGAAAGTAGTTTCTATTAAAAAAGAGGCTGACATCAACATTCAGTTTTTCCCTGAAGGTGGAGAGTTAGTAGCTGGGCAGATGAATTTTCTTGCTTTTAAAGTGACCGGAAATTATGATACTGAGGATGAAATTAGCGGCATAATTTACGATGAAGAAGGGCAAACCGTCGCGAATTTTCGTTCTGAAAAATTCGGAATGGGTTTAATACCTTTCAAACCTGATCAAGTGCGTCCGTTAAAGGCAAAAGTGGATTACAAAGGCAAAACTTTTGAGTTTCAGTTGCCTGAAATTCAGGCCTCAGGTTATAGTATGAGCATTAGAAACAATGGAAGAAACCTTCTTTTGGTTGCTAACCATACAAATCCGGAGGAGATAAAATCTGCTTTCATTATCATCCATCAGAGAGGGGAGCTTTTATCAGTTGTTTCGGCAAAAGATCGCTTAGCCATCCAAAGTTCATTGAAGACGGATGATTTATCGGCGGGCATTGTTTCCTTTACCTTATTTGATGGATCAGGAATTCCCCAAAGAGAGCGAATCGCCTTTATAGAAAATGATCAACTGTCCAGAGAGCGGCTGGAGATCGCTACAAACAAAGCAAAGTTCCGAACCCGGGAACGTGTAAGCATGAACCTTGAAATGTCTGGCGAAACTTCAGTGGCAGGTAATGGCTCATTGAGCGTTACAAATCTTGGTCTGGTCCCTGAGAATAGCCGAAAGTCTCACCTGCTGAGTTATTTACTGCTTTCGTCAGATATCAAAGGCGAGATAAAAAATCCGGCATATTACTTTGATACAAATAACAAGGATAGAGTCAGACATCTCGATATGCTGATGCTGACGCAGGGTTGGAGAAGATTTACCTGGAAAGAGGTGTTAGAAGATAAGAAGACTGACTTTCCATATCCGATTGAAAATGGCATTACCATCAAGGGACAGATAGTAGATTTTTATGACCAGAAAAAAGCGAGAATGGGTGAAGTGCAGCTCAATATATTGGAAGATCTGTCGGTTTCTGCGAAAACAATGAGTGATGAAAACGGGAATTTCGAATTTAGAAATCTGCGAATAGGAGACACAACCACAGTGGTGCTCCAATCAAAAAAGTTCAATAAAAAGAAGCAGGCTGTAACTAATAACTCCAGTCTGGCTGTTCGGGTTATTGAACAGGAAAGCCCGAAAGTACAAGGCTTGTTAATGGAGGAGGAATTTCTCATCGAAGAGAAGACGATTGAATCTTACCTGACTGCTTTCAATAAAATGAAGGCTATGGACTCCATTTACGGCCTTGATAATGTGATTTTGCTGGATGAGTTTTCAGTCAGTAGCAGAAAAAGTCTCGCGTTGGATGTGATGCATCCTTTTAGAATGGCAGATGCCTTGTATGGAACACCATCGAAGAGGTTAATTGTCGACTCCCTCGACAGAATAACAGCTGCCAGTAGAGTATTTGATGCCTTGAGAGGAACTTCCGGTGTGATGGTGAGAGGAGCATTCCCGAATGAAACTGTTTTCATCCGTGGATTTGGTGCAGGTGGATTTGGCAGAGTACCGATGATGCTTCTCGACGGTGTGCAAGTGCCTGCCTCTGCTTTAAATGCAATAGCTATCAGTGATGTGGCTTTTATCGACATTTTCAATGGTCCGGACGCCGCGATATTCGGACCGGAAAGCGGAAGCGGCGTATTATCAGTATTTACCAGGTTTGGCCCACGATCTGATTTGCAAAGGCCAACTTATGGTATCAATAACTTTAAGATTGCCGGCTACAGTCTGGGTAGAGAATTTTACACCCCGGACTATTCGGAAAAATCTGATAGTCACAAGAGACCGGACTTGCGATCAACACTCTACTGGAATCCTGAAATAGACTTTTCATCCGAATACCCTGTCGAATTCTATACATCTGATGAGAAAGGTACTTACCTCATTCAACTCGAAGGAATAACTTCAAATGGAAAGATTGTCCTGGAAGAAAAGATTATTGAAGTAAAGTAATCACTGGGCAACAAAACTATCTTCTACTATAAAATTAACCCAATTGTCCTCACTCACCCCCATCACTGTAAAGTTATAGGTTTCATTAGCTTGCAGGGTGGGGGTTTCTATAGTTGTGATGTTTAAAACGACATTGTCCAGTTGGTAAAATTGAAATTTAGGTTCGAATGTGTAAGTTCCGGTGAGTAAATTATCGTTCACTTCGCTGATGACCTGGAAATAGATGGCATCTCCATCAGAAACATTATCAGACCAGTCAAATTCTGGCATCAACTTATCGCTTTGAGAGATCATTACATTGCTGCTGAAGACGGTTGGGGAAGCATCTTGTTTTAGAGAAATGGGATTAGAAATAAACACTTTAGAATTTCTAATAAATGTAACAATAGCAGTTGTATTAGTATTTGTCATTTCCCTGTTGAATCTCCTTAATGTTCCACTGAAGAGTTGTGAGTTTGTGAGCTGCTTTTCTTCATAGAATTCCAGCGCCTCTACATCTGTATTGGTTGATTCAAAATATCTAACATCCGAAATTTCCGATAGCGGATAATATAAAATTGAAACTGCCTTACTCGAATCTCCTGCCAGAAACCCGGTTTGCCCACTTGCAGCACAGGCAATCAAAGAGTCTTTTTGAACCTCGAAACCGGTTTGGTCAATGTATGATCGCAATGAACTGCTGTCTGGCGTTTCTTCTTCATTGCAGCTTACTAAGAACAATGAAACTATCATCAGCAAGATTGTAAGTAATGTGTTATTCTGAGTCATGTTACACATAGTCAATTAAGAGTAGATATATTGAATAACTCAAAGCCGGATGAATTGTCATATCAGTTGATGATATTTTTTAAGGCATTGAACATTTGTCTTGCCAAATCGTTAATTGAGTTATTCGAGCAGAAATAAACAATTTAATTTGATATTTGAAAGAATTAGCATTTAAGCTTTCAGATATACTTATCTCAAAAAGGACAAAAACACAATCGGTAAATGGCTGTATCATTCATTGAATACAAAGGGAAAAAAATCTTACACATCGACTATTCAAAAGCGAAGAGTCAAGAGGAAATGATCAATATTTTACATCAGGCAGAAAAAGAATTTCAGAAATCTGAAAAGCGGTTACGGTCTCTGACTGATATGACCGATGCATACGTGGGGCTCGATTACATGAATGAACTCAAAAGAATAACACCCACTTCTTTTGCACCGAAAGCGCATAAAGCGGCAATTCTGGGCGTCAATGACCTCAAATCAATATTGATGAAGGGATATAACAATAGTACGAAAGGAAATATGCTCATCTTCCGGACAAAGCAAGAGGCATTGGATTACCTGGTTAGTTAATCAACAAGATTTAGCTATGATGAGGTAGAAATATTTCGGCCATCATACATCGTGCGGAACCACCACCGAGTTTTTCTATTGTTGAAATGTCGCTGTGAACGATCCTGCAATGTTTTTCAAGTTTTTGCATTTGGTTGTTGGTCAGCGATTTGAAAGCTGAAGTGGACATAACAAGAATTCTTTCGTTTTCTTCGTTGGTGATTTCCAGCATATTACCTGCAAATTGACTTACCTGATTTTCGGTGATAGTCACTAGTTCTTTCTTATGTCGGGATAAGGAGTTTATTACTGTTTTTCTTTCCGTTTCATCATCGATGCTATCGAGGCAGATTACCGCAAAGGTCTTACCCAGACACATCATTACGTTAGTATGATATATCGGTAAGCGAAGACCTCCCACAGATTGCAGGGCCCGGAAAATGACAGCTTCATATCCCATTTCATCACAAAACTTCTTTAGTGGCGTTGGGTGCATCCTGTCGCTGATCGCTGCATATAGTACTTTATTGGGACGGTCCAAAATCAGGCTTCCTGTTCCTTCAAGAAACTGATTTTGTTCTTCAAAGTATGATAAATCGGTCGTTTTAGTAACCAGAAAGTTGTTTTCTGCTACCAACTGGCTGATGATTTCCGGTCTTTTTTCCTGTCGTCTGTTTTCAGCAAACATCGGATAGATAATCGTATGGCCATTTTCGTGAAAGGAGACCCAATTGTTTGGGAAAATGGAGTCGGGTGTTGCCGGAGAAATGGTGTCTTCAAAAACGGTTACTGATATACCATTGGCTCTAAGTGTCTCGACAAATTGATTAAATTCGGAAAGGGCTGTCCGCTGGATTAAGTCCTCATCATTTGTATGAGGCTGTTGCTGATAGTAGTTGTTTTTGGCTGTTTCTGCATTGAAAGCAAAGCCAACCGGTTTGATCATCAGAATTTGGTTGGTAGCATGCCTTTCCATAAGCTATATTACTTTTTTGTCGCGTAACAAAGGTAATGTTGAGCAACGAAGTAAACCCTCCATTTTAGCAATTTCGCGGTAATTTATTTCTTCTACCTGCAAGCCTTGATTTTTAAGCCAATTGTTAAGCCTGGTAAAGCTTTTATCAGAGACGACTATCTGAGGACTGATAGAGAAAACATTTGAATTCATATCATACATTTCCTGACTATCAATCATAAAGCAGCTTTCTTTGCCGAAAAAGTTGAGTAGGTACTCAAAATCCTGAGGATTTTTGAATCCATCTTGATGAAGTATTGCACTGTTCATACCTACTGGTTGGAAAATACAGTCCAGGTGCAGGGCATTTTTTTTAGGGTCCGAATCAGACTTGTTCAGTTCTATAGGTATCACTTCCCAGTCCGGGAAATTGTCATGAAGAAATTCGATACCTGCTTCATTGGTTCTTGAAACCTGGTACTGATCGAAATCATCTCCTTTTGAATAACCCACAAATAGTTTCCCCTTCCAGGGTAGGACGTCTCCACCTTCAATTCTTACGCCTGCCGGAGCAAAGAGCTTACTTTTGTCAGAAACCTGATCGATGACAAATTTAATTCCCTTTATTTCATCGGTTCTGTCGCTGATAATTTGAGGAATAACAAGCTTGTCATCAATTACAAAAGCAATGTCTCTGGCAAATACCTGGTTAAGTTTGATAATGTTTTCTGGTCTCAGCACTTCTACACCATGTCTTTCCAGCGCAGAACAAAACTCATTCATTTCTTTGATGATGTCGCATTGCGCCGGGAAAGAGCCCTGTAAAATATGTTTTTTTGATTTGGGGTCATATGCTTCGTCAATTTTTGGGGTACCACCAAAATCTTCAGGCATTCCAAGAATTACAGTTTTAAGTTGAGAAGTTTCGTCCGTTATGTTTAGTTCAATCATTGCACATCTTTGAATGAGAATGTCAAATAGTAATGCGATATCCTAATGATGAGAATTCTTCCGACACAAAAGGCCTTCTTGAAACAATCTTCAGTTTATTTCAATTACTGATCAATGACCATTAAGTCGGCAAAAAAGCACTGTTTTATCAATGAATCGCATCATACATCTTATTAAAGTAATATCATTTTAACTAAATAACCTTTTCTGAAAACTTAAAAGTTTATAATTGGAATACAGTGTTGCGAAAATTTTAATAATGAGATATTAAAAGTGATGATTTTTAACAAAAATGCAATTGAAATGAATATTCCGATTTAGAAAATCATCCAGTTAATTCTTATTTTGGATTGCCTGACCAGAATTTCTAACTGGATGGGATTTAAGACGTAATTTTGTATTTGCACGATAATTATTTTTGATTCATAATTGCAAGATTATTGTATTGACTTAATGGATATCTTGAATAGATGAAAAGCTATTTTGATTTAATAGATCAGACTTTTGATTTTCCTACGCGGGAATTTAAAGTGGAGAACAACCAATTGTTATTTCATGATGTAGACTTGATGGAGGTAGTGAGGAAATATGGTACTCCTTTAAAAATCACTTACTTACCGAAAATCAGTCAGAATATCAACTATGCAAAAAAACTGTTCAACGACGCAATAAAAAAACATAAATACAAAGGGACATACACCTATGCCTATTGCACTAAATCTTCTCATTTTAGCTTTGTCATAGAGGAGGCTTTGAAGAATGACGCGCATATCGAGACATCTTCGGCTTTTGATATTCCTATTATTAGGAATCTTGAGAAACGCGGGAAGATCAATAAAGGCATATACATCATTTGCAATGGTTTTAAAAGACCATTGTATGTTGAATCAGTCGCCGGTTTGATCAACGATGGTTATGTGAACTGTATTCCTATCCTTGACAACCTGAAAGAGCTCGATAAATACCTTGAAAAAACGGACAAGAAGTTCAAAGTAGGGATTAGGATTGCTGCTGACGAGGAGCCTAACTTTGGTTTTTACACTTCCAGGCTGGGGATCAGATATGGAGATATTACCAATCACTACCTCGAAAAAATAAAAGGTTCCAATGCTTCTTTGAAGATGCTTCATTTTTTCATCAATACGGGCATTAAGGATACGGCTTACTATTGGAGTGAACTCAGCAGGTTTGTCTATAAATATTGCGAGCTCAAAAAAATCTGTCCTGAGCTGGATACTATTGATATAGGTGGAGGATTTCCGATCAAAAACTCATTGCAGTTTGAGTATGATTATCAATACATGACTGAGCAGATCATTGAGAATATCAAATGGATTTGTGAGAAGAATCATGTAGACGTACCTAATATATTTACTGAGTTTGGCAGTTTTACGGTAGGAGAAAGTGGCGCTACCCTTTACTCAGTTCTTGATCAGAAGCTTCAAAACGATAAGGAATTGTGGTACATGATGGACGGGTCATTTATCACTCATATGCCGGACGTGTGGGGTATGAATGAAAAATACATCATGTTGTCAGTCAATAAGTGGAATGAAACTTTTCACAAGGTAAATATTGGTGGGCTTACCTGCGACAGCATGGATTATTACGATTCCGAAGCGCATATCTCTGAGGTGTTTCTGCCCAAGGTGGAAGACGATTCGGAATTGATTTTTGGTTTTTTCCATACAGGAGCTTATCAGGAATCTCTTGGCGGATTTGGTGGTATACAACATTGTCTGATACCAGCTGCGCAGCATGTGATAATAGATAAAGATGAAACAGGCCAGGTAATCACCTCATTATTTGCTAATGAACAGGATAGCGAATCGATGATGAAAGTGCTGGGTTATGTGTAGCCTGAGAATTTATTCCGCTTGATTTAACATTTTTTTTGATAACAATTAACCATTGCTGACGTTTGCAAAGGTTTAGAGCATTGCACTTATTTTGTAGTTCACAGATTTGTTCTTAATCTGAAATAAATTTTTAAATTGCATCAAAAAAAATCACACTTGAGTCAGAACCTAGTCATAATACCTACTTTCAACGAGAAAGAAAATATAGAGCAGATCGTCAAAAAAGTCTTTTCTCTGCCAGTAGATTTTGACATTCTGATTGTGGATGATGGTTCCCCTGACGGAACTGCAGATATTGTCAAAAGTCTGCAAAACAGTCATGAGAAGTCCTCTCAGCTACATCTCATAGAAAGAAAAGGGAAACTTGGTCTGGGAACTGCTTACATTACAGGATTTAAGTTCGCTTTGGAGCACTCTTTCGAGTACATTTTTGAAATGGACGCTGATTTTTCGCATAATCCGGAAGATTTGGTGAAGTTACTGGAGGTGTGTAGCAAGAATGGCAATGACATGGCTATTGGTTCGAGATATGTAACAGGAGTAAATGTGGTGAATTGGCCGATGGGCAGGGTACTGATGTCTTATTATGCGAGTAAGTACGTAAGAATTATAACTGGAATGCCCTTTGCAGATGCTACTGCAGGATTTAAATGTTACAGTAGAAGAGTACTGCAAACGCTTAATCTTGATAAAATCAGGTTCATTGGATATGCCTTTCAGATTGAAATGAAATTCAATGCATGGAAAAGTGGTTTCAAAATCACCGAAGTACCAATCATCTTTACAGATAGAACTAAGGGTGAATCAAAAATGTCATCCGGAATTTTTAAGGAAGCTGTTTTTGGGGTGATCGAACTCAAGATCCGATCTTGGTTTAAAAAATTTCCTCAAGCACCAAAGAACTGATATAATTACCAGATAACACTAATCGAATCTGATTGCGTTGATAGCTTTAATCCTGCTGATAATCATCAATGGTATAAATAAGGTGAGACCTACAATCAACAGGCATACAAGGTTTAGACCTACTACTTCAAAAAGTGATATTTTGATTGGGACAGAATCCATATAATAATTCTGAGGATCCAATGCTATCAGCTTAAACTCTTTTTGTAAGTAACCTATTCCAAGCCCTATGACATTGGCAATGACCATACCTTTTAAAATTAGACGTATGCCACTGTAGA
>JBCBHL010000007.1:0-16394 GCA_038525605.1 Bacteroidota bacterium | reverse complement strand
GTTCCAGGATCAGAATTATGAGGATTGAAATCATATTAAATCCAGCAACCAACAGCACCAGATATAGAAAAATCTGTACATTCACATCAATCAGAGAAAGCCAGTCAAATAGCTGAATAAATTTATCAGTTACTTTATCGACGTACAGATTATAATCGATTTCATGAAACATCTTACCTTCGATTTCATTCAGATCAGCATCATTTTCTACAAATATTTCCAGACCTCCGGCAAGGGAATCGGCCCAGTTGTTGATCCTTCTGATGAGGTCAAGGTCACCAAAAATCATTCGCTGATCAAATTCTTCCAGACCTGTTTCGTAAATTCCGGAAACGGTTACATTTCTGTATCGCGGAGGATCCTGAACAAAATAAATCAGCACTTTGTCTCCGATTTCCAATAAGAGCTGATTGGCCAGCATTTTACTGACCAGAATTTCTCTGGAATAGCCTTTTTCAGGAAACTGAGGGAACTTTCCTTTGATTAGATTCTTGTTAAACCGGGCGGTATCGAACGATTCATCAACACCTTTTAAGATGATTCCCTGTACTTCTTCATCAGTTTTCAGGAGTGCAGGTTTATTGGCAAATCGCTGTACATGCTTGATGTAAGGGAATTTTGTTTGCCAGTTCCGGTGAAAATCGGAATTGAGGCTAACAGGATGGTCATCTACATTGCTATTGGCCACATATTTTGTGATGATCAGGTGTCCGTTGAAGTCATAGATTTTATCCCCGATCTTTTCTTTAAAACCGCCAAGCACCATAAAGGCGATCAAAATCGAAGACAAACCCAGTGCAATGCTGATAACAGCAATTCTGTTGATTGAGTTTGAGAAAGAACCTTTCGCTTCCTTCGAAATTCGTTTTGATATAAAATTGGGAAGATTCAAATTTATCCTAATTTTGGTGCATGCAAATAAAGGCCAAGCATATCAAATATCCCATCTTTCATTTCTCTTATTTGATATTGATACTACTGTTTTCTGGATGTCAGGCGGAAATACCTACTGAAAGCCCGGTCATAACTGGAAACGCCAGATTTGACAAATACTTGTCTCAATTGGAAAATAAAAGGGTTGGACTGGTTGTTAATCAGAGTTCGCTGGTGGGAGAGAGTCACCTGGTAGATACCTTGCTGGCTCTTGGAATCAATGTTACCAGTATTTTTGCTCCCGAGCATGGTTTCAGAGGAGAGGCGGCTGATGGAATTACCGTAGAAGACGGAATTGATGTGAAAACATCAGTTCCCGTGCTTTCATTATATGGTAAAGTGAAGAAACCGACGGCAGAACATATGAGTCAGGTGGACATCATGCTTTTTGATATTCAGGATGTTGGCACCAGGTTTTATACCTATTTGAGTACGATGCATTGGGTAATGGAAGCATGCGCTGAAAACGAGTTGCCTTTTATTGTGTTGGACAAGCCTAATCCGAACGGTCACTACGTGGATGGACCTGTTTTGGAGATGGAACATCAATCCATTGTCGGAATGCACAGGATCCCAGTTGTACATGGTATGACGCTGGGGGAGCTGGCGCGAATGATCAACGGTGAAGGCTGGCTGGTAGATAGTCTCAAATGTAGTCTTGAGGTGATTCCTGTTGCGAATTGGACTCACAGGGATTCATATCATTTACCTGTCAGGCCATCCCCCAATCTGCCAGATGATGAAGCAGTTCGATGGTATCCATCACTGTGTTTTTTTGAAGGAACTACTGTAAGTGTTGGAAGGGGTACAGATCATCCGTTTACCAGGATAGGCCATCCGGAGCTTGAGGATTCAACTTTTTCTTTTACTCCGGTTTCCAGGCAGGAATCTGTCTATCCAAAGCACGAAGGTAAGTTATGTTATGGAAGAGATTTGAGAGGCACAGAACCGGGTGATCGCCTGAATTTGAGTCTTTTAATAGACTACTATCAAAAATTGAATAATGCAGGAAAGCCTTTTTTTAAGAAATATTTTACCAGACTTGCCGGAACTGTTAAACTGCAGGAACAAATTGAGAAGGGCTTGACAGAACAAGAGATCAGGAGAAGCTGGGAAAACGATTTAATAGCATTCAAGGAGAAAAGAAAAAAGTATTTGTTGTATGAAGACAACGAGTAAATCTATGAGAGTAATATTTATGGGGACACCGGAATTTGCTGTTGGTAGCTTGCAGGTTTTGGTAGAAAATGGTGTAAATGTAGTAGCGGTTATCACTGCACCTGACAAGCCCAAAGGGCGAGGGAAATCTTTGGCAACTTCGCCGGTAAAGGATTACGCAGTATCACAGGAAATTCCTGTTTTACAGCCAACCAACTTAAAAAACGAGGGTTTTTTAGAAGAACTCAGGTCTTACAAAGCAGACTTGCAGGTAGTGGTAGCTTTTAGAATGTTGCCAGTAGTTGTATGGGATATGCCACCGATGGGAACTTTCAATTTGCATGCCTCGTTGCTGCCACAATACAGGGGAGCAGCTCCTATCAATTGGGCGATCATCAACGGGGAGACGAAAACTGGGGTTACTACTTTTTTTCTGCAACATGAAATTGATACTGGTAGGATTGTATTTCAGGAAGAAGAAGCCATTGATGAAGATGATACTGTCGGAGATCTGTATCACCGTTTGATGAACAAGGGCGCTGGTCTGGTTTTGAAAACTATCCGTGCTATTGAATCAGGAGATTATCAGGAAACACCACAGGTAGAATCTGATGACCTGAAAAAGGCACCCAAAATATTTAAAGAAACCTGTAAAATCAGGTGGGAAGACTCGGCCAAGAATATTTACAATTTCGTTCGGGGATTGTGTCCATATCCTGCGGCCTGGACTATGATTGCTGATAAAAGCGTAAAAGTTTTTGAAACGGCAATGGTAGATTCAGAAAAAAGCTTAGAGCCAGGAGAGTATCACACCGACAAAAAGAGTTTCCTGCATATCGGAACAAATGAAGGAATTATTAGTATTATTAGTTTACAGCCACAAGGCAAAAGAAGGATGCAGGTAAGAGATTTTCTTGCCGGAAACGCATCACTTTTCAATTGAAAATATGAAGATATCAATTATAGCAGCAATTGGAGCTAACTACGCCATCGGAAAAGATAACGATTTAATCTGGAGTTTGCCTGACGATATGAATTTCTTCAAAAGGAAGACCAGTGGTCACACGGTAATTATGGGCAGGTTAAACTATGAATCCATCCCCAAAAAGTGGAGACCTCTGCCCAACAGACGGAATATCATTTTAACTACCAACCCGGAATATCAGGAGGAAGGTGTCGATATTTTTCATCAAATGAGTGAAGCGATAGAATCGGCACGTAAGGGCGGAGAGGAAGAGCTGTTTATTATCGGAGGAGGACAGATTTATCAATTGGGTATGGAGCATGCTGATACCATGTACCTTACTGAGATCAAAGCAGAATTTGATGCGGATGTTTTTTTTCCGGCTTATGATAAAGCGGATTGGCAGGAAGTAGAACGTATTCCTCATGAGGTTGATGAAAAGCATGCTTACCCGTTTGATTTTGTTACTTATATTCGAGAAAAAGATAATTGATATGTCCTGGTTTAAAGACAAAGTGATATGGATTACGGGAGCATCTTCGGGAATCGGAGAGGCGCTGGCATATGAGCTGGCACAAAAGCCGGTGAAGCTGATCCTGTCGGCCAGAAGAGAAAATGAACTCGAGCGGGTAAAAGCAGCCTGTGATCAAACCGCTAATGGTGGCATCAAGGTGTTGCCAATGGATTTGGAGGCAGCAGGCACTTTGGAAGCCGTCGTGAAAACTGCAGAGTCGCTATTCGGTCATGTGGATATATTAATCAACAATGGTGGGATGAGTCAGCGGGACATGATTCTCAATACTTCGCTGGATGTCGACAGAAGACTGATGGAAGTAAACTATTTTGGGACGATCGCTCTTTCCAAGTTTCTACTGCCTGGAATGGTAAAACGCAAGACTGGTCATCATGTAGTGGTAACAAGTGCTGTCGGGATTATCAGTACTCCAAAAAGGTCGGCATATGCGGCGGCAAAGCACGCTTTGCATGGTTTTTACGACGCGTTGAGAGCAGAACATCATAACGATTTGATAAAAGTGACAATTGTTTGTCCCGGTTATGTTCATACCAATATTTCATACAATGCATTGCTGGGAGACGGTGAACGGCAAAACAAACTGGACAATGCACAAGCCAACGGACTGACACCTGAATACACCGCTGAGAGAATTGTAAAAGCAATCAGGAAAGGTAAACAGGAGGTTTATATCGGCGGATTTAAGGAGGTTTTGGGGATCTATCTAAAAAGGTATTTCCCTTATCTGTATTCAATAATTGTCAGAAAACTGAAGGTTACCTAAGGTAGTCCCTGAAATTAGTCGATGTTTATCCAAAGGTCGACGAAGAAATGCATTTGTTAGAAGAAAGATTGATCGCCGGATTATTAAATGTCTGTTGAATATCTTTTATTTGTTATAGGAAAATCATTAAATCATGTCAATAGAAAGAAGAAGAGAAAAAAAGAGTAAATACAATATCCTTTACGTGGACGACGAGGCGGCAAACCTAAGAGTTTTTAAGTCAGTTTTTAAGCGTGATTATAAAGTATTTATTGCCGAAAGCGGCATGGACGCTATTAGCATCATCAAAGAGAATCAAATACATCTTCTCGTGACTGATCAAAGAATGCCCGGAATGTCCGGGGTGGAGCTGCTGGAGCAGGTAGTGGATGATTATCCTGATATGGTGAAGATGATTCTTAGTGGATTTAGTGATGTTGAAGATATTATCAAAGCAGTGAATGAATGCGGGTTAGATAAATATCTGATGAAGCCCTGGAATAAAGAAGATCTGGGTGCTACTTTCGATAAGGCACTTGCCAAATTCAAATCTAATGAAGACACCAACGAAATTCATATCGTAAAAAAGGCACTACAAGAGAACGAAAAATATGCTCATAAACAAATAAGAGCATTGCTACCTAAGGAAGAGCAACTCAATCAATTCTTTGATGATTCATTCGCATTGTACAAGCCTGTCAATGATCTGGGAGGTGTTTTTTACTGGTTTGGAACTACCGATGACAACAAAGGAGTGCTGGTAGCAATAGATTGTAATGAAAAAGGTGTAAAAGGCGCATTGCTTACGATGTTGTTTGAAACGGCATTGAAGGATGTGATATATAAAAGAAAAATCTACGATACTGAGGCAATCCTTAAAAATTTGGATACTCATTTTCAGGAAAACCTATCAGAATTGGAGGGTGGCTCTGACGGCGTTGGATACAACGTATCAGTAGTGGTAATTGACAAAGAAAAAGAATATGTAACATTCTCAGGAGCAGGGCAGAATTTGCTTTATCTTGATGCGAATGATGATATTGAATCAGCAGAAGGCGGAAGCGAACAAATAGGAAAAGGAGGCGAAGACAAGGATTTCGGTTCTTTTTCAGGAACTTTTGCCGAGGTAAAAGCAGTTTATCTTGTTGGATCCACAACAGAAGGACAGATCACCAATACAGCAAGGACGACTACTCTTTCTGAGATAATCGATGATATAGCCGATAGGAATTTTAACGAGCAGAAAGAAGAATTGATGATCAGTCTTGCCGAATCTATTTCGGGAAGCGAACAACAGTATGACGTGATGATCGTGGGAGCGAAACTTTAAGCTGCCACAGATTTATAAGTTTTAAAGATAGCCAGAGGCTGGGTTTTCAAGTGAATCCGAACTCTGGCTTTTTCTTAGAATAATTAACTAAAGTTATTGGTTAGCGAAGAAATTTGATTGTGAATAAGGTAATACCAATTTTCTTTTTGTTTTGGTGTACTTTGGGAACACTTACTGCACAGCAAAACAGTGATACGCCTGATTTTGACAAAAGCTATTTTATTGTCAAATTTAAGCCAGATTCAAAGGGATTCTTTAATAAATCCGATTCAAAAACGCTGTTTCCAGGTTTTTCAGTAGCTTCCGTAGAGCCTTTGCATAAAACCTCAGCTCTCGCAAGAAAAGGAAAACCCTCCATTCTTGATGGTATCTACAAAATACGATTAAGCAAAGAGTCGAAAGATTTATTAAGCAAGATAGAAGCCCTCGCTAAACGTGATGATATTGTATATGCTGAACCTGTCTACTATGATCAACCATTGGTAATTCCCAATGATCCCTTGGCAAATCCAAACAGTGGAAGTCAATATCATCTCTCACTCATTCAAGCATATGATGGATGGGATATTTCAACATCAGATCAATTTATCAGAATTGCTATACTGGACACTGGGATTGAACCTGATCATATTGATTTGGGTACCATCGCCTTTAATGAAAGCGATCCCATCAACGGTATTGATGACGATGGTAATGGACTGATAGATGACTATATGGGTTGGGATTTTGCTGATTCTGACAATGACCCCACCTCTGATCAGAGTGATCATGGGCTCAAAGTAGCCGGTATTTCAAGTGCAAAAACCGGGAATGCCATAGGTATCGCAGGGGTTGGGTACAATGCCTCTTTTGTGCCTATCAAAATATTTTCTTCCGAAAACGGTGTTTCCAGCAATGCCTACGATGCTATCATGTATGCGGCTGATGAGGGATATGAGATTCTGAATCTATCCTGGGGATCACCTAATTCATTTTCACAGTATCGACAGGACATCATCAATTATGCTGTGGATAAAGGTGTAGTCATAGTTGCTGCAGCAGGGAATACACCTTCAGATTTGGATTTTTATCCTGCTTCTTACGATCATGTTCTTTCCGTGGCAGCTACCAATGAAAATGATCAAAAGGCGGACTTTTCGACATTTAGTAGAAAAGTAGACCTATCAGCACCTGGAGCATCTATTGTGACAACTGAAACTAATAATGGCTTCTCACAAGGTTCAGGGACGTCTTTCTCAAGTCCTCAAGTGGCTGGGGCAGCCGCTTTATTGATGAGTATAAATCCCGATTGGACCAATTTACAAATAATGGAGCACCTGCGGGTTACTACAGATAATATTGATAATGTATCGGGAAATCAGGAATTTGAAAATTTTTTGGGTAGCGGCAGACTCAACGTATTTACTGCACTTTCGAAAACCAACACAAAATCAGCAAGGATTGAAGAATTTAGTTTTAGTAATGGTATCGGTGAGTTTGCATATTACGATGACACAGTGAGAGTGAAGTTACAAATTCAGAATTTTTTGAGCCCGGTAGAGGCCTTGAGACTGGAAATTAGCAGTGAAAATACAGGCGTCAATTTATTAACACCTACCATTGATTTAGGACGGCTGGATTCAATGGAGAATGTAGAAACTGAATTCCTGGTGTATTTAAATGAATTTGTTGGCCCTGATGAACTCCTGCAATTTCAAATTGACTACACCGGAACTGATTACAATGATATTCAGTTTATCGAGTTTCAAAGCAGTAGCGATAGAATAGATTTTGGAATTGGGAGAAGTTTTATAACCTCTAATTCGAAAGCAGAACTGGGACACGAAAGCAATGTGATAGGAGATGGTGTCGGATTTCAGTGGGATGAAAGAAGATTGTTGGAAAATATGGGACTGATGATTGGCCTGTCAGAAGATTCATTAGTTGACAATGCTATGACAAATGTCGAATTATTGTTTAGAAATAATGATTTGAGTTCTCAGCAAAATCTTAAATATTACAATCACCCTGAAGCGGATATTTATGCTGCGGGCATATTGAATACCATCGACGAAGTAAACCTGGCCTTGAAGGTAGAACATAATTACTATGCCTGGAATACCGACGGCGAAGATTCTAACATCATTCTGGAATATCGATTGACAAATACTTCTGAAGATGATTATGATTCTCTGAGAATCGGTTTACTGGCCAACTGGGATATAAATACAGCAGTTCGTAACACAGCAGTGTGGCATGAAATGGACTCTATTGCAGTTGTCTATGATGAAGATAATCCTGTTTTTTCCGGGATGGCTATTCTCAATGAAGACCTTTCATGGAATTACAATACGATTGATATCAGTGAAAAATCTGTCACGGAAAATACCAATGTTTCAAAGCAGGATAAATATGAGCAACTAAGTGTTTTAAATACTGATACCCTTAAAAATACGGATGTAGTTCAGACGCTAAGCGTTCTTTTGCCCGAGATTCCTGCTCATCAAAGTGTTAAGGTTGCTTTCGTACTTACCGGAGCACTTGGCTATGAAGAGGTGATGGATCATGTGGCACTTGCCAAAGAGCGATACCAAAAAATATTGGTCAATCCCCGAACAACAGATTTTACGACAACTTGTCAGGGAGGTGATGCAGTTTTAACCCCATCAATCGGGGGAAACATTGGCTTTTACCGAGATTCACAAGCAGCGAACTTAATTGCAACAGGGGAATCTTTAGGATTGGAAAACCTGGAAAAAGATACTATAGTATACTATCGAAGCGAACCCGAAGATAGTGGTAGCAGCGATGTTTTTGCCTATCAGATTAATGTGATACCAACAATTGCACAATTCGAATTAAGTACGGATACTTTGTTTCTTGACGATATCAACCGTGTTTATTTCACAAATACTTCAGCATTCACCCAAACAACCTCCTGGGATTTCGGAAACGGTTTGTTGACTGATATAGAAAATCCTTCTACCGTTTATGAAACTGAAGGTATTTACAACGTGACATTGAATATTGAAAGTGTATTTGGCTGCTCTGATGCGGTAACCAGGCAATTGGTAGTTCTTAATAAAAACCCGCAACCTGTTCTAAATGCCCTGGATACAGTATGTTTTGGCAACTCAGTGGAAATTTTAGCCGAAAATTCGGATTCTGTCAATGTGTATTCCGATAGCTCGCTGTCAGAGTTATTATTTAGCGGCAGTGCTTTTGAAAGTGCAGCTATCACGGAAAATCAGACATTTTATGTAACGAATGTCCGGGGACCCTATGAAAGTAATCCTACTTTATTTGAGGTAGTTGTAGAATCGGTGGTTCCGGAGATAGTTGCCCTGCCTGATACACTGGCTTTGAGTGAATCAGCAATGATCGTATCATTAGCAGCAGATCAGTCACTAACTGTCACAGATTGGAGTATTAATGGCGTAGATGCGGGTGATGGTGTTGAGTCAAGATTTTCTTTAGAAGGATTTGAGGGAGACGAAGCGATCGCTCAGGTAACAGCAGTTAATATGCGCGGATGTGTGGGTGAAAGCCAAAGGAGTATTGCAGTCAGAACTTCAGATGCACCATTCTTTTCAAACCAAACTGTCTGTAATGATGCATCTTTGACTATTGAACCGATGAATGGTGAGTATTTTGCCTTTTACGCTGAGGAGAACAGTTCAACAGCACTGGGAAAAGGAGGTTCTTTCATCTTACAGGATATAACCAGTGATACCAGTATTTATATTCGCGGGATTGATGAATTCCTCGAAAGCAACGCTGTTAAAGTTGATATCTTAGTAGAAGAATTTGATGCCTCTATCAGCTCGTCTTTAGAAAAAGTAACTTTGGATGATTCCGGTTTGGCTGTCGAGGTAACATTCGATGCTGAAGGAGATGGCATCAGTAGTCAAAAATGGTTTTTAGATGACACTTTTGTGGACATTGTACCACAAATCAAGTTATTCTTTAAAGAAGAAGGTATTTTTGATATCAAATTAATTGCCGAAAACAACACTGGGTGTATTTCTGAGGATTCTATTAAATTAGAAGTCTCAAAAGAATCGATAATCACTACTGTCCGGGAATCCAATGATTTTTCGGTTTTCCCAAACCCCACTACCGGTATTGTGAATATTCCGGATTATTTGGATAAAGTTGAACTCTATACGCTATCAGGTGAAAGAATCCTGTCAAGATCGGCTATTGGTAATGTGTTGGATATTAGCGAGTTAGAGGCTGGTGTCTATATTTTAAAAAGTTGGATGAGCAATGGAGGTTTTATCAATACCGCAATCATCCTTCGAAAATAAATCAATTTGATGCAGTCGAAATCGATCTTTAATATATATTTAGGTTCTGATGAGAGATAAAGGAATTCGTATTAAATACTTCTCACCTTTTAATGAAGGCACACTGGAGCAGGTTCTATTCAGGCTGGGACTACTGACTTTTTTGTTCTCCTGTGTGATAGGTATTGTACAGAATTCCATGGTGGGTGTTGAGGTAAGCGTATATTTTCTGTTTATATCGGGAATCGCGTTTTTTGGTATTTTCTATCATTACAGTTTTATCAAAGACATCTCTCAGGTGATGGTGATTATATTCCTTGCTATGGTTGCTTCTTTGATTGTAGCAGGATATTTCCTTACAGGAGGAGTACTGGGATCTGCTACTTTTATCCTGGTTACTTTCGTGCTTTTCGGATTCCTGTTTTTTGGTTATAAAAAGTACGTTACCTATGTCATCATTTGTATTACCCTTGCTGTAGGACTGTTTGTTGTTGAGTCTTATATGCCAGAATGGGTGGTGCCATACGATTCTGAAGTAGTTCATAAAAATGATGTTTTTGGTACCATTCTCACAACGATCCTTGTGATAGGAGTGATCATGTATTTCTTCAAAAAGCATTATGACAATGACAAAATAAAACTGGAAGAAAATCAGGAAGCGCTGGAGGGAATGAATCAGCTTTTGAGAAAAGTAAGTGACGAAGCTTTGTCTGCTACCAAAGCAAAGTCCGATTTCCTGGCAAGTATGAGTCATGAGATAAGAACGCCTTTACACGGTATCATCGGAATGACGGATATCTTGCACAAGACACAGTTAACAACCGAACAACTTGATATCGTGAATTCTATTCAAACCAGTGGTAACATTCTGCTGGGATTGATCAACGATATATTGGATATCTCCAAGATCGAGGCAGAAAGATTCGAACTTTCTGAAAGTAAATTTGATATCAGAAAAACATTGCACGACGTTCTTGCGATCGTGCGGCCTAAAACTTCAGAAAAAAATGTTGATTTGACTTTTACCATTACCAAAGATGTACCCAAATATCTGGTAGGGGATGAAAAACGTTTGAAACAGGTTTTGCTGAATATAGCAGGTAATGCCGCTAAGTTCACCAGTAGGGGCTTTGTACACATCGAAATGAAATCTACTGAGATCAAAGATGATACGGTGATGATGGAATTCAATGTGGTAGATTCCGGTATTGGTATCTCCGAAGAAAACGTGAAATATTTGTTCGATCCTTTCTTTCAGGGAGAAAGGGTTCGAAAAAATAATTATGGCGGTACAGGTCTCGGCCTGGCTATTACGCAAAAGATTGTTGACTTGATGAAAGGCAAAATATCAGTAAAAAGTACGGAGAAGCTGGGAACTACTTTTACGATTATTCTTCCTTTTGCCATCGACAACTCTGTCGACGATTCTGATGAAGACAAGGAAAAGAAAGTGAAATTAGACAATATACGCGAAGACTTGAAAATACTGGTTGCTGAAGATTTTGAAATAAATCAAAAGGTGATCAGAATGATGTTGGAAAAATTAGGCCTGAAGGCCGATTATGCAGTAAATGGAAGGGAAGCGGTAGAGTATCAGAGGCGAAATAAATATGATTTGATCCTGATGGATCTGCAAATGCCTGAAATGGACGGAATAGAAGCTACCCGGCTTATTAGGAAAGAAGGACTCAACAATACTGATCCGGTAATCATCGCCATGAGTGCCAATGCCCTAAGCAGTGACCAAGACGTTTGTTTTGTGGTGGGAATGAACGACTTTATTTCAAAACCAGCGACGCTGGATAAAGTACATGAGGTACTTAAAAAATGGGAAAGCGCCTGATAGAGATTTTCAGAACTATTTTTTTAGCTCTTTAATTTGATGGTTTGTTCTTTAGTTTACTTCTTCCTTTAGCATTCTAGGCGATCAGATTCAGTTGATTTAAGTTAACTGATTACTTGCAATTAGTGAGCTTCTTAAGTTTTAGCTAAACAAAGTATGATGCAACTTCAGGCATCTTGTATGAGCTTCGGACCGAAAAATTAGCGCATAAAAAATGCTGACCCCATCGGAATCAGCATCGTGTTAATATTTATTTGGTATCACTCGTCGCATCGAATGGTACCTTATAATCTTTTTGGAAGTCTTCCCAGCCTTTCTCTTTAAATTCATTATCGCCGAAATATTTAGCAATTGTGTAGAATTCACCAGCTTTTACAAAGCCAGGAACTACAGACATAATAGCCATTTTCTCATCCAGGAAAACAGTACTCGGGTAGCTAAGCTTATTTTGTAGCAAAGCTGCTGCTAGCTCATGATAACCTCTTCTGCCACTGGGAACAAATTTGAAGGTAACTCCTTTATATTGAATGTCTTCTTTCTGTTCGGCATTAAATTTCACCATGTAATATTTTTCATTCATATACTTTGCTACTTCCGGGTGATTGAAAGTCTTCTTGTCCATGACTTTACACCATCCGCACCAGTCCGTATATACATCGACAAAAACCTTCTTTGGGCTTTTCTCATTAGCAATCAACTCAGAGGCCTCTTCCCATGAAATCCATTGGATTGTCTCATCTTCATTGTTTTCAACAGGAGTTAGAGACGTCAGTAGAATAAACGTCGGAACAGCCGTCAGGTAAAATATATGTTTCAAAAATTTCATTATTAATCGGTTTTGTCCTATTAAAATTAAATATTTTAACGGAAATTTTCTGTACAAAGATATAATTACTCTTCGGGAAAAGAAGTTCCGTTGCAGACAAATTAGCTTAAAAACTATGCCAAACTTAATGAAAGCTTATTTATTGGATAAATCGGGGAAATCAGATGTGCTTCGGATCCATAACGTGCCTCAACCTGAAATAGTATTAGATGATGACGTCCTGATCCGTGTTTTGGCTATCGGGCTAAATTATGCTGAGGTTTTATCTCGCAAAGGACAGTATTCCTGGGCACCTCCCAGACCTTATATTCCAGGTATGGAATGCTATGGAGAGGTGGTTGCAGTCGGAAAGGCAGTGGAGCATTTAAGTATTGGGGATAGAGTCATGGCCGGAGGTCAGTATGGGAGTTATGCAGAATATAAGTTAGCACCACAACATTTGGTTTTCAAAGCTATCGAAGGTTTTACACCAGAAGAAAATGCAGCTTTTTTGGTGAATTTTATGACGGCTTGGGTGGCTATCGAAAAGCAGGCCAGAATTGCTGAAGGTGAGATATGCCTGATCCATGCAGCAGCCGGAGGTGTTGGAACTGCCGCTATTCAGATTGCAAAAGCAAGAGGTGGAAGGGTTATTGGGACAGCTGGAAGTGCATCAAAACTGGAAGTGGTGAAAAATCTGGGTGCAGAAAGAGCTATTAACTATTTACAGGATGATTTCTATACGGCAGTGAAAGAGAGTTACGGTGGCGTTGATGTAGTTTTGGAAGTGGTTGGCGGAGATGTGTTTAGAAAAAGTTTAGAACTTCTCAATCCCTTTGGGAGAATTTGTATTGCCGGTTATGCTAGTATACCCTTAAATAAGTGGAATCCGCTTACTTATTGGAAAACCTGGAAGGATGCGCCAAAAATTAATATCATGAAAATGGCCAAAGCCAGCCATGGAGTTTTTGCTACTCACATAGGCTATCTGACAGATAATAAGACTCTTTCCCGCAAAATTGTTGGGGAAGTTAGATCATTCTGTGATAAAAATGGATTAAAACCAGTAGTGGGTGCGGAATACTCATTTGATCAAATAGCCGACGCACATTCTTTTATGCAATCACGCAAAAGCCATGGTAAAATTGTGATTAAGTTAGATTAAGGATGTTATCTTTATATTATTTAGCTTTGGTACTTTAAACGAGAACTACGGTATGGCCAATAGTAATTGGATATTAGATAAGTCCAGAAGTAATCTTAGATTCAAAGTGAAACACCTGCTGGTAGCAAGTGTTCAGGGAGAGTTTAAAGATTTTGATATCTCTGTTTCCAGAAACGGAAAGTCTTTTTCTGATGTTGAAATAAAACTGGAAATCAAAACTGATAGCATCAATACCCGGTTGAAGAAGAGAGATGATCATTTGAAGAGCAGAGATTTTCTCGATAGCGAAGATTTCCCTGTAATGTCGTTTGAGAGTACTGGCGTATCTGAATACAAAGAAAATGGTTACAAGATCAGTGGTAATCTTACCATTAAAGAAGTTACCAAAGAACTTACGATCTACGCACAACTTGAAAGAAGTCAGGATTATGAGGTTTTTGGAAATCTGGCCATCGAAGCGAATATAAGTCGGGAAGAGTTCGGTATACAGTGGAATAATCTGGTCGATGAAAAGTGGCCACTTGTTGATGATACGATCAAATTGTACGGCAACATATGTTTGCTCAGGGACTTTAAAATTGATAAAGTTCAGGGGTTAGCAGGTAGGGCCGATATTTATGGTAATAATAATTATCAGGTATACAGTGCTAAGTCAGGAAAGCAGAATGGTTCTTTTGCCTGGTTTCAGCTCAGGTCGGATACCTCGCACTGGATTTTTGGAAACTGTACGGGTGATTCTGAAGAAACGCACTACCGTTCACTTAAGACCAAATTATATGTAGAGAATCTTGCGAAGGAATATGAACACATCATCAGTCCCAGTCAGTTTCTCAGGATTTTGCATTTTGCTGTACAGGATGATTCATTTCTGACGAAAAGTAGCTACGATAATAATACCTATTCACTGGATTGCAGCTACTTCATGATCGATAAAAAAGTGAAGAAAATAAAATATAGCAGCGCCAGGCTTACGGTTTTGCTTTTGAAAAACTCTGGTTTGAAACTCTATCCGAAAAACAATATTTCGATGGGATTTCCATACTATAATATTGGTCAGCTTGAAGATCATTCATTTTCATATGAGTCCGGAGATACGCTGGTAGTATTTAATGAAGAATTGATCAGACAGAACGGTGGAGCAGGAGGGAAGAAGCTAGGTGCCAAATCTGTGGCTAATTTGCTGAGCGAGAATAAACTTAAAGACTGGGGTAACAAGACAAAACACATAGAAAAAGTTCTCGCTAAATGGGTAGGAGAGGGGACGCTGGATGATATAATTGTAGCACAAGTAAAACTTTAAAATATATGTCTGTTTCAAATTGGGTCGCAGATCCAGGTCATAGTTACATTGAGTTTTCGATATTTATAAACGGAGAAGTACCACGACAGGTCTATTTCAGGAAAATGGCTGCTAAGCTGAATTTAAATGAAGATTTTGAGAAATCTGAATTGCAATTGCAGTGGGTGACAGAATCAGTAGATTCAGGTGATAAAGGCCTGGATAAATTTCTGACCAGCTCGGATTTCTTTGCTGCTGATAAGGTGCCTTCTCTTAAATTCCTTTCGGAAAAAATCAGTAAGCTTTCAGAAACCCAATTCGGAATCAGAGGGACGCTAAACTATGGTGATCATGATGAACCTATCTCCTTTAATACCAGATTCGATAATAACATTGTAGTGCAGGAGGATGGTCATAAAAGAACGGGGTTGTATCTTTCTACTCAGGTAGATCCTAAGATGTTTGGTATCAATAATAGAGCTATCAATTTCGATAAAGGGATCAACATAGAGGTAGAATTGGAGTTCTTACAGAAACCACAGGCATAAACTTATCGAAGCATATCACCGGAGTTGCTGAGAATCAGGCTTTTTAAGCCAATAACAAATGTTAAATGATTTTTATGGTTGAAGCTGGTCATTTCAAAATAGAGCTTTTCATTGTCATCAAAAGATCGAAGAAAACCCAACCCCTGATTTAAAACCCAGGTGATCACTGTATTATTTTCCCACTTCGTGGAGTGAGATTCTATAATATGATAACCTGAATTAAGCATGAGCTCAGATACTTGATAAGACAACGTTTCAATGTCATCATGCAATAGCCATTCCCTTACCATCTGAGGTGCTTCCTTAATCATTTTGCTTCTTTATAAACAGATTTTCTG
The DNA here is from genome assembly GCA_038525605.1 of Bacteroidota bacterium. Classification (GTDB taxonomy): domain Bacteria; phylum Bacteroidota; class Bacteroidia; order Cytophagales; family Cyclobacteriaceae; genus JANSWY01. The sequence continues at coordinate 486 of JBCBHL010000007.1, read as the reverse complement.
CCCGAATTATTCTTATCCTGATAATAGTTGCTTAAATTTAAATAGAAAGTAGGTAGAATCAGCATTTAAAAAGCTAACTGCACAAAAAAACTGATCGTTTTCCAACTATTTTAGGCTTTTCTGATTCTATAATGTATAACTATTAAACACTACTATGAAAAAATTAAGCCTTCTTACCCTATTGCTATTGGCGCTGATAGTCGATGTTTCAGCGCAAGCGCCCTGGAAAGCGCAAAAAAAACAATTGTCTTCGATTTCTTTTTCAGTTTCTCCATATTCGGAAACTCTAGTCGGATTGTCTCATCAGGATGTGCTTGGATTAATTGAAAATCCTGGTGACAGGTTAGACATGACCGGATTTGAGAAAGCTAGCAGCTTTACTACTCAGATGATAGGCGCCGCATCAGAAATCAGGATTGGTCTTGCAAAGAACATCAGGCCAAATCTTCTTGGCGAACTTGAATTAGGACTGTCTATGCAGGCTGC
>JBCBHL010000006.1:0-48452 GCA_038525605.1 Bacteroidota bacterium | reverse complement strand
GTAGAATGGAGATACAGGATGCCGTAGACTTTACCATATCAGCACCAGTGGAGGGATGGGAAGTAAATCCAAGAGATTTCCGTTATAACATGACAATCCTGGGAACTGTTTCGATTGCTGACAAGAAAGACGTGAGTGATATTTGGGTTGCAGCATTCGTGGAAGATGAGTGCAGAGGACTCGGACAAATCATTAAAGTTGATCAATTGGATCAATATTTGACAAATTTATTTGTTTATGCTGATGATCCGGGTGAAGAGGTAACTTTCAAAATCTATGATGCAAAAGAAGGGATGCTTTATGATGCCGATTCTATGGTTGAATTTAAAATCAACAGCCACATCGGTACTTTGGAAACACCTAAAGTATTTAGTGATCATCAATTGCTGGGTTTACCTCATCAAAAAATGGAAGTATATCCAAATCCTTTCACCAATCAGACGACGATTACTTACACATTGACAGAAGAAAATACCAATGTGTTGCTGCAAATCTATGATCTTAACGGAGGATTGGTTAAGACTTTGGTCGAAAACAAGCGCCAGGAAATAGGTATTTACCATGCTACGTTTGAAAGCAGTGGATTACCGGCTGGAATGTATCTCTGTAAAATTGTGGCAGGGAACAGAGTTGAGACTCGTAAACTGCTGTTAAAAAGATAACAAAGAAAGTTTATCAAATAAAAATCACAGGCTGCCTCATGTCGAGGCAGCCTGTTTTATTTCCGGACGTCATCCGAGAGCAGCGAAGGAATCTCACATTTAGGATGGTATATTGATAGCAGCACAATGCATTGCGTTGCAACAGCGCTGCAACAAAGGGGTGTCATTCCGAGCGCAGCGAAGGAATCTTATTTTAGGATGGTACAATCCTAATCGTGATTCAAATACAAACCAAATAATCTTCTTTCCGAGGAGATTCTAATATTTCCGAGCAAACAATATTCCGTCCGAGGTAATTTTACTTTGTCCGAGCCCTATCTAAACCTTTCCGAGGTGTACAGATATACTTCCGAGGTGATAATTCAGCTTCCGAGGGAAGCATTTTGCTTTCCGAAGTTATTTTTATACCGTCAAAAGTGAATTTTTGAAGATTGACAAAATAATATTTGGCTGTAACGAGAAATAGAAATAGTAAAATGGAGGCATAAAAATTAGTGCCGGTTCAAGCAAGCGGACGCTTGCTTTAGCAGCGTACATCAATAGCAGCGCAATGCAATGCGCTGCAACAGCACTGCAACAGATACCTAGCCGGGATAGAAGCGGTTACCGAAGTGGCCGTGAGCGAGGGGATGTAAAAGCGGATAGCCCGAACAGACTCTGGCAGATCAGGAAAGGCTATTGCTCCTAAAAATAAAATTCTTTGTTTCAATATTTTTCAAAAGTTTCCTGTTTAATTTCGGATTTTTATTATCGATTATTCTTAATGAGACAACAACTTCTGAGGGCTGGTGCTGATGAGCTCTCATACGAAATCAGGGGAATTGTAAAGAAGGCAGAGCTTTTGCAGGGATTAGGTGTGCCCATATACTGGGAGAACATCGGGGATCCTATTCAAAAAAATCTGAAGGTCCCGGAATGGATGAAAGATACACTCAGGGATATATTGAAAGACGATCAATCCTACGGTTACAGTCATTCAAAAGGTTTACCTGAGACTCGGGCATTTCTAGCTGATCTTACGAATAATCGAAAGGGTGTGCAAATCACCGCTGATGACATCACTTTTTTCAATGGACTTGGTGATGCGATCGCAAAAATATATCAATACCTCCTACCAACATCTCGCGTTATCGGTCCGTCCCCTGCTTACTCGACGCATTCATCGGCGGAAGCAGCACATGCAAACCACGAGCCAATCACTTACCAGCTGGTACCGGAAGACAACTGGCTGCCGGATATGGATGACTTGTATAATAAGGTGAAATACAATCCCGGAATTGTTGGCATACTCATTATCAATCCTGATAATCCGACAGGCATGGTGTATCCAAAGCATATTCTGGATCGGTTTGTAGCAATTGCGCGGGAGTTTGACCTGTTTATCATCTGCGATGAGATTTATCTAAACATCACTTACAACAATTCTAAAGCATATGCACTGAGTGAATTTATCGGAGAAGTTCCCGGGATAGCGCTAAAAGGGATTTCAAAGGAATTTCCCTGGCCGGGAGCACGGTGCGGATGGGCGGAGTACTATAACAGACAGAATGACAAAGATTTTGACAGGCTGTGCCAAACGCTCGACAATGCGAAGATGATAGAAGTAAGCTCCACAAAACTTCCTCAGTTGGCAATACCTAAAATCATGTCGGACAAGCGTTATCCTGCCTTTCGCAGGGATTTTAATGATCGGATAGCCAAAAGGAGCAAACTCATATCTGAATTACTTGCAGACATTCCGTACATTTACTTCAACGAGACAAAAGGCGCTTTTTACAATACGATCATTTTTAAAAACGAAGCGCTGAATAATCGGCAATATCTCTTGGCTAAAAATGCTGAGATCAACAGCCTTATTGATGACTGGATCACACCTGAAATGCCTCTTGATCAGCGGTTTGTCTACTACCTGCTGGCCACTACTGGTATTTGTGTTGTGCCTATTTCTTCTTTTTGCTCAGACTTACTGGGTTTCAGGGTGACCTTATTGGAAGAAAATGAAGAGACTCTGCTTCATATTTTTCAAACCATTAAATCAAGTTTGATTCAATACATAGAAAGTTCTGAAACAGAAGCTATCGAATAATTCACATGACTACACTTTGCACCTCGTGTGTAACCGTATCGAAAAGAATTAGGCCGGGCTGGTCCTCTCCCAGCTGTAACAATTGTTTTCCTTCTGTGTCCCAGATAGCTGAACTTCCTGTACAGACTCCGCCATCTGCTGGCCCTATGCCATTCACCATCAGCGTATGGATGGAGAATTTTCTGGCAATTTCGGACAAGGTACGTGATGCTCGCTTCACATCATCTCTGTATTTAGCGACGCTGGCCAGGTAATTACAAACGTTGTCTGTAACTGAAGTTGTAGCATGCTCTTCAATGGATAATTCATAGCAGATAGCCATGGCCGTTTGCCCGTCTCCTATGCGATCTGAAGAAAGGTTTTCGCCGGGTATAAAAAACGGCAATTCATCAACATGCAGGTATTTCTTGTCATAATATGTATGCGCTTTCTGCGGTTGAAAAATTGCCATACTGATCGTAAACCCTGCTTTTCTTTGAACAGGCACCCCTAATCCAATCGTGATGTTGTTTTCACTACTCAACACCTGATAGGGTAAAAACCTCAAATCAGATTCCTGAAAAGAGAGCTCTTCAGCTCTTTCCGGTTCATAACCTGTCAAAGAGAGTTCCGGAAAATAAATAGCACCTGCACCCAGCTCTATTGCTTTCAAAATGAATGCCCTATGTTGATCATCATTCTGCCGAATATCGCCAGGGTGATACTTGGTTTGTGCCAGGCAGATTTTCATGTTGATAATTTACAGTATTTTCTTTGTAAATCAATTACATAATTTCCTGAATTGGCACATTTGCCTTTGAATGCCTGATGTGTATCAGATATTGCGCAAAATCAGTTGTAACCGATTCTGTTTTCAGATTTTTAAGTTGCTTCTTTGTGTAGATAGCATACAGATTTTTCTGAAACGGGGAATATGCTTTGTCCAGATGATAGATAGCAGCTTTTCTCCCCGGTGTTACCTTTTTAAAGGTACTGATCCCAGTGACACGTTCAAATACGCTATCGCCTTCTCCCCCAAACCAGTTGACACCATAGCCTTTGTATTTGCCATACTTACCCACTTTGGTATTCCAAAGCACATTACTCTCCGACATGATGGCCAAAACTGTCAATACGTTATTCGGTGAATATTGATTTTTGAAACGATTAGCCAAATAGCTGTAATTGAAAAACTCAGCCTGCAATACATGGGCGTACCCAAAATTGAAGTATACTGGCTGGTCCTCCAGCTCATAGATTACTTCCAGCTTTCTGAAATTATCGAATATCCTTTTTTCTCTATTCTTCTTCTCATCGAAAAAATAGCTCACCTGATAAATGAGGTGATTCCAGACCGGAAAGTCTTCTCCGAATATTGTACGATATTCGTCATTTTCATATAATTGATCCCAGTTTTTGCTGAACAATGAATAGAGTTCTGATGTCTTATCGTAAAATGTAAAATGGCCTAATTGACTTTCGGGATATTCTTTCAATTTGGATAACAGAGAGGCATCCGCAGGTAGATTTTCAGGTAATAACTCCTGAAGGTGACGCAAAAACCAGATTGCTGAGATCATCCTGTCTGTTCCAATAATGATGATCTTTTCTTCATTGGGAAGCTGATCGTTGTAGGTCTTGAGTTTTCGAAATTTCTCAAAAAAAGCGACTGAGGCATCCTGAGGAACAGCATATCTGTAAGTGTGGACTAACTCTTTTAGTAAATCTTCACTCCCGCTATCCAGATATTTATTTAAAAAATAAGCCATCGAAAAATCTACTTCCGGGGCGTAGTACTTCAATCCATTTTGTGTTTTTATCGACTTTAAAAGCTGTAAGTCAATTTCCTGCGTTTTTTGCGATCCGTGGATAAATCCATAGAAAAAGTACTGTTTTTCATAATCCGCATCTGCCAATTGTATTGATTGATCAGGGTCGATGATCTGACGAGATTCGATGAGGTAGCTTTTCAACTCTTTTTTAGCAGATTGCCCATTTAATTCAATAGCTGCGAGTAGCAAAATGATTATTTTAATGTATTTCATAGTGTTTTTTCCCACTAAATAAGCAGACTATTCAAAGCCATTCAAAAAGTATCGACCAACGTCGTTTCGAATAAGAGATTCATCAATTAGTCATAATTTCACTATTTGTATAGACTAACTTGTCGATAGTAGTATTGAAGTGGTCGTTGATCGAGATAAATTTTTTATTTGACAAGAATGATGCAATTTTCGCTTTGTGAAAAATAATCTTTCATTCGAAAAAATTCTAAGCAAAAGGCTGTTGTTGAACTTCGTCTTTTGGCTTTTATATGCAGTTATTCCTTTTTTATGGAATTACGGAAGGTTTGGCTCGATGGCCAATATGCACACCGACATTCAGTTTTATATTGAATGTTTCGTGCTGGGATATTTCAACAACCTGATATTACTTCCCTATCTGTTCGATCGAAAAAAGTACCTCTCCTACTTTCTGACGATTTTTTCGGTAGTTTTTGCTTATAATTTTCTCAGCACGGAAATTACGCTCTGGCTGTCACCGAGAATCACTAACGCGGATTTGATGACACTATACAGTCTTATTGACTTATTCATTTTCATTTTAGCCTTCAGTGCTGCCAGGTTGATTAGAAAGCAAATAGAGCAAAACTATGAATTCAGTAAAATCAAGGAGGAAAAACTGCAAAATGAAGTGGACTTTCTCAAGTCGCAGATCAACCCTCACCTACTATTCAATACATTAAACACTATCTACTCGGCATCATTGGAAGAGTCGGAAAAAGTACCAGCCATGATTTTAAAACTATCCGACCTGATGCGGTTTATGCTTTATGAAACCAACGAAAAGGATGTACCGCTCGAAAAAGAGATCGAATACATTAAAAACTACATTTCACTACAGGAATTAAGACTGGAGTCGAGGGGAAAAATTACTTTTCAGTTAATTGGGGAATTTGGTCCATTGACAATTGCACCTGTTCTGCTGATATCATTCGTAGAAAATGCCTTTAAACACAGTGCAAATTCACTTACCGATGACATTGACATTCTGATTTCGATTCGCATTGAGGCTTATCAGTTAACTTTTATCGCAGCAAATAACTATGATCCTGAATATGTCATGACAGATGAAATAGGCGGGCTTGGTTTAAGCAATAGCAGAAAAAGGTTGCAACTTCTTTACCCTGAAAAGCATACACTGTCTATTTCGGATCAGAATGGTCAGTTTGAAGTAGCATTAAAAATAGATTTACGAAAATGATTAATTGCATCATCATAGAAGATGAGTTACCTGCTCAGAAGATATTGATTGCCTTTATCAAAGATCTTCCAACATTGTCATTAAAAAGCACCTTCAACAATGCATTGGAGGCAATGGAGTACCTGCAAAAGCATGAGATCGATCTGATTTTTCTGGACATCAACCTGCCTAAGTTGTCCGGATTAAATTTTCTGAGAACTTTGAAAAATGCACCTAAAGTGATCATCACCACGGCATATCCGAATTATGCTTTGGATGGTTTCGAGCTGGATGTGATGGATTATTTATTGAAACCATTTTCCTTTGAAAGGTTTATTAAAGCGGTGAATAAATTCCCTTCCGATGCACAATCAACCGCAGTAGAAAACACCGAAAAAAGAGTAGCCGACGAAATACCTGATCATATTTTCGTAAAAATGGATCGGTCTTTTCAAAAAGTGCTCCTAAACGATATACTCTATCTTGAATCTGATAAAGATTTTGTAAAAATACATACGACTGAAAAGTATTACATGGAATTGCAATCACTGAAGCACTATGAAGAAACACTTCCGGAAAACTTCATCAGAATCCATAAGTCTTTTATCATCAATAAGGACAAATTAGAAACAATCGAAAGTAGCAGAGTGATCATCAACGATCAAAAGCTGCCGGTTGGAAGAAACTATAAAGATCAGTTATTCAAAAAACTAGGGCTGTAAGTTATCCGGCTCTTTCGTAGGCTTCTCTCAACCAGTCTATTAACTCAGCATCGACCTGATGTTCAGAGTCCAGTTTCACTCTGTGAGACACCATCGTGTTCCAGCTTCCTGATTTGATGAGGCGGTCCGTTACATCAAAATCCTTTAATTGAATACCCACATCAACCCTGGTTTTGGTCGAAGGCTGGATAATAGCAAATTGCTTTTTCCTTTTGATGCTCACATAAGCCTTTTTGGGTGCAAAGACCACATCGTTTCCAAAGCCTTCCAGCGCTGCGGACAAACCATCGTAAATCGGCTTAAGGGATTCTTTTCCTGCATATTGAGCGGAAACTAAATCTTCAGGGTTTTCGGCTGATCCCGCATCTGAGCCCTTACTTTTATGTGCAACCAGATTGGCAAAGCCATGCGTAAAACCATATTCGCTTTTAAGGAATTTGATGATCTCTCCATGTTTGACAGCTCCAGAAGCTTTGACAATTCCTACCCACTCCTCTAGTGATTTTCCTGTGTTCTTCTGCAGGTTTTCAATCATTTTTTTTGCTGCCTCATCCATATTTTATTGTTTTCTATTTAGTGCTCGTTATCGCAGACCCCATTTCAACTTTGAATTGCTGCAAGAGATCTATAATCATTTGATCAATTTAAAAAAATTAATAGTTAGTCACAATTTATGAATCGCTTTGTCTATTTATGTAACAGTATTCATGTAAATGTTAGAAAAGAAGAGAACAGAACAAACACAGCTGGAGGAGTGGTTTAATACCTTCTCGCATGGAATCACAGCATTGGTGGCTATTGGCGGGCTGGTGGTACTGATTGTGCTGGGTGCAAAAAGTGATCAGGAATTTAGTTTATTCAGCGCCTTATTTTATGGCATCAGTCTGGTAATACTGTACACCATGTCGAGCATCTATCATGGACTGCGCAATAAAAATATAAAGGAGCTCTTCAACCGATTTGACCATATCAGCATATTTCTGCTCATTGCAGGCACCTACACACCAGTCATCTTACTAAAGCTTGGAGGAACAGCAGGCTGGGTACTATTCGGTTTGCAATGGGGAATTGCTTTTATTGGAGCAATCTTGAAAATATTTTTTACCGGTAAATTCGAAACCGCCTCGCTGATACTATATGCAGTAATGGGTTGGATGATTATATTTCAGCTGGAGGACTTAAAAGCATCTATTGACGTCAGTGGATTCTGGTTGTTGGTAGCAGGCGGTGTTTCTTACACGTGCGGCATCATTTTTTATGTAATTGACACCAGAATGAAACTGGCTCATTTCATCTGGCATTTATTTGTTACAGCAGGCAGTCTTTTACATTACCTGATGATTGTGCTGTATGTTTATTGACTGAATTTTTATGCCAGTGTTTTCTGCCACTCCCAGGCTGATTTCATCATCTCCTCCAACGAACGTTCGGCCTTCCAGCCCAATTCCGCATTGGCATACTGCGGGTTCGCGAATATCTTATCGATATCTCCGCTTCTACGAGGTGCCACTTCATAATTCAGTTTCTGACCCGTAGACCTCTCAAAAGCAAGAATGGCATCTTTTACTGAATAGCCATTTCCAGTCCCTATATTGAAGTATTCATAGCCAGCTTTATTTTTACCTTCGATCAACCGCTCTATCGTCTTCAGGTGAGCATTGGCCAAATCCACAACGTGTATGTAATCGCGAACCGCGGTACCATCGTGTGTGTTGTAATCGTCACCAAACACCTTTAGCTGATCCCGTAATCCTGCTGCTGTTTGAGTGATGAAAGGTACCAGATTATTTGGAACACCATTCGGCAGTTCTCCTATCAGCGCAGATTCATGAGCGCCGGCAGGATTAAAATACCGCAATGCCACAAACTGCAAGTCTTCTTCCGAAATTGACACATCTCTCAGGATTTCCTCGCAAATTTGCTTGGTATTTCCATAAGGGCTGGCCGCCTTTTTAAACTCAGCTTCCTCATCAACGGGTAAATTGTCGGGCTGACCATATACAGTACAACTACTGGAAAATACCATATTGGGAATATGATATTGCTTCATACAGTCAATTAAGTTCATCATAGAAACAAGGTTGTTTCTGTAGTAGTACAAAGGCTTTGCTACAGACTCTCCTACTGCTTTGCTGGCGGCAAAATGGATGATTCCATCTACCTGATCATACTGATCAATGCTTTTTTGTACATCGCGAATGTTACAGAGGTTCAGTTTGTGAAAGTCCGGTCTGACAGAAGTAATTTTCTCTATATTATCAATTACATCAATCTTAGAATTGGAAAGATCATCGAGGAGTACAACATCATAGTTGTTTTCGATTAATTCAACTGCTGTATGCGATCCGATATAACCCGTTCCTCCGGTTACTAAAATTCTCTTCATCAACGTTTAAAAAATATGATATCAAACTTCTATTTAGTCGGCGATGTAAAGATAAAAGATTAAAATCTATTGAGAACAATTATCGAACAGAATGTCTGCCGCTCGCAAGGAAACTAACGGAAGGGAGTTTTTTGTTTTTATTGAATAAATCATAAGCCACTTTTAAATCAGCCCACAGGCCGGTTTTATCTTCATCATTCGCATATTCTTTCACCAGTTGCTCATAGTTCTCTTTGGTTAATCTGGCAGGAAACATCGTAACAGGAATACTCTTTTGCCCGGCTCTTTTAGCTTCCACACAAATCACGTACAATTCTTTTATTTGCTCATCAGTAATCGGGATACAACCAATGGTCACACAACTTCCATGAATATAAATATCACCACCAAGACTGCTTTTTACACCCAAGATTCTATCAGATCGGTTTGGATAATTAAGTCCCATCGATAAATAGAAGTTACTGAAAGGGTTGAATATTTCGATTTTATAAAAGCCTTCTGGCACTTGTAAATCACCTTCCTGACGCTTCGGGCCAATTACTCCCGAACTGCTACAGATTTCATAGGTTTTCAACAAACGATAAGTTTGATCATCGCCTGATTTAACCCATAACTCTAATGCTTCCTCTTTTTTATAAGATCGCAGATAAATTGAAAAATCATTTATATTCACCTCATTTTCCTTAAAGAGCTTTTCAATGGCATCATACTTTTCAGCATAGGCAGTTCTCACTCTTTTGTATCGCTTCTGATCTGTTTTAAATGACTCCTGGGCATTTACCAAAAAGGAAGTCAGAATTAACATCGTTATTATTAAAACCCTCATGTATCAATAATAATGAAATAAGTCCATTATTGCCTACTTCTGCAACAATTCCATCTGATTTTCATTTTTACGAAACACCCAATCCTGTAAACCCTGCAAATCATTCGAGAGTAAATCCTGAAACTCCCAATGATAAAACTTTCTGGCACGGCTGCCTATTTGATATGATTTCTTGAAGTATCGCCAATGTTCAGGGTTTAGTATGGTTCCACAAATCAGCACAAAAAATAGATACTTACTCCTTTTGCCGTTACCAAAACATAAATATTGCAAAGCGATTTCATCTTTTACCTCGGTATGATAGCCCGTCAAAATATGATAAGCGTCGTGTCGCTCTAATCTGGGGATTAAATCAAACCTGTTTCTATCCAAAAACTGCCCCATCTGATGTCCCAGAGTTCCGGCCTTCAATTGCAGAAGTTTAGATTTATCATATCGCCAGGGTGTTTTCTTCCTCTTAAAAATCCTGGCATAGGGAATTTTAGATTTCTCGAACAGGAGTACACATAGTTTTTCTCTTGCATTCATGGTTTCGAATTTTAAAAGTACTTTGAATTACAAAGTATACGAAATGAACTTAAAAATAGTTGTTCCCCTTTCAGGAATTTTACCAGGAAATGACAAAAGAGACATTGCAGACTACCGGCCTGATTATTTAGCAGATTGTCAAAATAGCGGAAGAATCCTCAAGATTTTGACTGAAAAGGCTATTGCAGAGGTTTTAAAAATGAATATACAGGCAAACAAAATGGAAGAGATGCTTCAATTCTTCAAGCTATCTTACATGCTAATTGCCTGTAATTATTGCTTATGTAGTCACTATTAGCATAAGAAAAGTCCACCGCAACCATCACTGACTTTGGTTTGGGTGACGGCTCCAACACACCAATCGTAAACTGTAATGTCATAAAGTGTACAGGCGCTCAATACCCAGTTCGTATTATTATTGTCGGTGATAAAGCCAGCATCTTCAGTTACACCTGTCGCATTATTTTTAATGATGTAATAGTAGGTACCAGTATCGACAATACCTCCTCTGGTTATGTTGAACCTAAAACCATAGCCGCATCTGGTAAGCGTAATGGTAGGTGGCGGACACTTCTTTTTTTTGCTAATTGAAACAGCACTCGCTTCTTCCACGATGCTGTTTTCTGGCATAATTTCCTCTTCCTGCTGGCAGGAAAAACAAGTAATCAATAAAATTCCTAGGGTTAGTGATAAGTATTTCATAAGTCTTTTTATTGATGAAACTAGTGAATATGCGCTCAGCCTAAACCTCCCAATATGTAACTGGTTATTATTTTTTTGTAAATGGAATCATATCTTTTACTGTTTCAATATCAGCTCCTTCACATCACCATTTGGTGTAACCAACATGTATTTGTTTTGGGTTTCCGGTTTCTTTTTCTCCAGCTCATATCGAACTGTCAGTGTATAGGTAAACTGTACAACTGGTTCAAGTACAACAGGGTTAATCACAATATCGAAACCTCCGTAAGGAATCTGATCGTAGGCGACAGTAGCTGGTTTCCTGATCTTTGTCACGCCTGAGTTACTTCCCGCCGCTTCCAGTGACTGAGAAACAAAAGCATCGTAATCCGAATATTGTGTCTCAGGGTAAATGGCATCTGTATTTTCAGCAATCGTCTGAAAAGCTTCGCTTAAGTTGAGCTCTTGTGAATTTTCGAGAGACTGAATTTTTCTGGTCATAAATTGCTGGCTTCTTTCTCTTAGGGAGTCGTAAACTGATTCAGTATCATCAACAAAGAAATCCAGTTTTACCAGGTCATAGATTTCGTTCTTTGCCGCTAGTGTAACGAGATCATCAATGATCCTGATATCCGTAAAATTGATGTGGATATTCTTTTGCATCTCAAAACCTTTCGGCACTTCATTGTAGGTATCTGTACTAAACAGCTTTTTCTGAACTTCAAACTCAAAGGTTGGAATCAGGTAAATCATGTCTGTGTAGATATTGTCCTGAGACAGTGATAGTGTTTTCAAATCATCGACAAAACCATCGATCCTTTTGTTGATTAGCTGATCTGTTTCTACAGCTGTTTTACCAATCTGTGTGAGGTTAAAAACCGCAAGAAATCTATCAGCTTTTACATTCATAAGCGAATTCACCTGAAAGATTATTTCATTTGATCCGGGCGTAAAAAACCGATTGTTATTCACCCGGTTTTGAGGAAAACTCCCAAAATTATCGGCTGAATTTTGAGACCTGCTTCTATAGTCATTTTGAGATTTTAGCTTAAAACTATTCTGATTTGCATTCCTTTGCGCAATAGCTGATTGTGATAGAAGCATTGCCAAAAAGGTGATTATTCCAAGTAGTTTCGTCGTGCTCAATTTCATTTTTTTATCGGTTTAGTCGCTAAATAAAAAGTGCTGTTCTATTAATCAGGTCATTCATTGTGCTTAAGTCAACGGTTTCAAAGGGCTATCTCTATCAAAAATGGTGTCCAGATGACCAATCAAAAGAAGCCTCTTACCTTTTTTTTCTTTTCTTTCCTCGAACAGATGCCCCGCCCTGTTGACCGACTCACGTAAATCATACCAGTTGGTGTCAAAGCCAATTTCCCGGAATACTTCTCCGAATATTTCACTGTTTTCCAGAACACCTTCAAAATTGAGCGTCCCACAGATGCTGTTGATAACACGCTCCAAAAAACTGATCGATTCCTGATCTAATTTCTCTACCTCCTTTAGAATCGTTTCTTCCTTTTTACTCAGACTTTGCGAAAAGACTGGGTGGATGATAATCGCAAAAAGGAGAGTGAGAAATGTATTTCTCATAATCAAAATAAATGGTATTTCCCCCAGGGCAAGCCCTGGACCCTAGTTTCCGATGCAAGCATCGGGAAATAAGACCACAGCCTCTCGTATGCCGAAGCAGCCGCGAAGGCAGATTAAATGTTTTCCGAAAGATACATTCATTTTACGAAAAATACATTCTCCTATTCAGTTGTCCTATTTGGCAATCAACAGCACCTCGAAAGTAATCACATCAGAAATTGCTTTATCGCCCAGATCATCAAAAAAGCTCTTTGATCCATATCTGATATCCCAACGGGTTCGGTCAATTCTGAATTTAGATTCAATATTGATTTTCCCATCGGCGACCGATGATTCGGCAAAAAAGCTAATCGGATTAGTGATGCCTTTAATGGTTAGGTTAGCAAAGCATTCCATTTTGATATTACTGTGGTATTTTACGTTCTCGATTTCGATAGTAGCCTTCGGAAAGTTTTTTACATCAAAAAAATCCGGGTCTTTTAAGTGCTCTACCAAAGACTCATTGAAACCACCATCTTCGTTCTTAATCGTGTTCATATCCACTTCAAAAATTCCTCCTGATACTTTCCCGTTTACCACTGTCAACGTACCACTTTGTATATTCACCGTCCCATAGTGGTCATTGAAATAGATCATAGACGATCCCAGCCACTTCAACTTACTATTTTTCACATCGATATCAATCAAACTCTGTGCAAAGGAAGCACCACTGATCAGTAGCGCTATTCCAACTGTAATTATTAACTTCATAGATTTCATTTTTTTGAACAATTGTACGGGTACTCGTGGTTGAATGGGGCTAACGCTCTGTAAAAAAGTGTAAACCAAATGTAAACTTTGCGTTGAATAGGTTAAAACAGGTTAAAAATCGCTGATAACTACGCACAGAATTTTAGGATAGAAGATTAAATTGGTAATTTGGTACAGCAGGTAAATAAGAAGTGACAACAGGTTTTAGATTACTCGATTATGAATATCAAAAAGTGGATGTTTTTCGGTGCACTCGTCAGTCTGATGATTTTACTGACAGCAGGCTTTTCTTACAAAGAAAACGATTATGAAAAGTCGCAGACTGTTGTTGCGCTTAGGAATGTCGCTCATCAAACTTTGCTAATATCCGGAGATTCAACGAGCCCTGTTCCCCCAGTCGCAGTGATGGAGCCTGACAAATATGAAATCAGTTTCAATACCATCGTTTCTATTCATCCTGATTCTCTTGTTAACTCATTTATCAGTTCCTTCGATGATTACACAGATAAGCAACGATATGTTGTGGAAGTAAAAAGGTGTTATTCCGACGAAATCGTCTATGCCTATGAAATGTTTGGAACAAAAGAAGAGAGCATTATTCCATGTACGAATCGTTCGCTCAGTAGGAATTGTTATAAAATCCATGTTTCATTCAGAGAGTCAGGATTTAGTCTGGGAAAAAGCACGATGGCTATCATTGCCTCCTCACTCATGTTTTTTGCTTTTATTTCTGGCTCTTATTTTTCCGGTAAATCCGGAGTTTCACCACTACAGGAAAGTGCAGAAGTGAAAGAAAATGGCGTCCGGCTAGGCCTTTACCGATTTATCCCTGAGGAGTTACAGCTTATTTACGAGGATCAGGAAATCACACTCACCAGCAAAGAATCTGAACTACTCCATCTTTTTGCTAAGAACTTAAACCAGATCGTCAGCAGAGAAAAGCTTGAAAAAGAAATCTGGGAAGATAAAGGCGTAGTAGTAGGCAGAAGTCTGGATGTGTTCATCTCCAAACTAAGAAAGAAGCTCAGAAATGATGCAGACATCCAGATCGTAAATGTGCATGGGGTAGGCTATAAATTAGCAATAGCCGCAAGCTGACTGCAACCCGCGACTTCTTTTCCAATTCCTATTTTATAATAGCCTTTTTATGATAAGTGCTTACTCCATCGGTAACCCTCAATATATAGACATTTGACTCATTGAGCTTTGAATCAAATACATGCTGGTCACCACGTTGAATCATTTTTCCGGCATCAAGCAGTTTACCTGAAAGATCAAATATTTGTAATGTCAATTGCTTTTCACTGAGACCTTTTATAGCAACCTGTATGGAAGAAATCAACCATGCGACATTGGAGTTAATATCTTGCACAGAGTTGACGGTTTCTGTCGTTAAAATACTGAACCTGTCATTGACTATGCTTTCAGTGGACTGAAACTGATACGGCCCACTTTTCAAATCCCAAACCTTGCCCGATATTTCATCTAATAGAAACACTAATTGATCACTATCGCTGATTTCTGCAAGCGACAAGGTAAACTTCTGATCAACCTCTGGCAGAATAGCTCCAAGCTTTACAGGATGGCTATAGTCTGCAGGTAATCCCTGAATTGCGAACTTTTTCTCACCAGAATATGAATAGAACCCTGCTTTATTGGTGATTAATTTCACAGCGTCATAGCGACTGTCTTTCCCTGCCGTAGCATCCGGTACATATCCGATCAACAACTCGTCATAAAAACTTCCCGATTCACTGCTGATACTCAATTTAATCTTTTGCTCATCGGCAACTGTTCTAAAGAAATTCCCATCAGTATTATTCGCTGTACTTCTCATGGCATTGGTAAAATCAAGGTCGTAACTACCAGCGATGCTACTTTCTTTTACCTGCACAAAGAAGCCCTGCATACTACCAATAAATCCGTTCCAGTCCGATACACGGGAACCTCCACTTACAGCTCCCAGACTGTTGACCGTTACAAAATCTGAGTTACTCCCTTTCGTACCCGGATCATTGTCATCATCCCAAATCCAGATACTTTCTTCAATTACTGTGCTGTTGGCTGTAAAGAAATCATTCAAGCTAATTGCTGAAGGATATGGATTCCCAACCAAATTAAATCCTTCGTAATCTGCTTCCGCAGCATCAAATGCAGAATGATTCGTCTTCGAAAGTCCCACCGTCACATTGCCGGAATTGGGAGTTCCTGTAAATGAAATCGTTCCTGTAAAGGCAGATGCATAACCTTTACCCACCACCATATTTGTGGCTGACGGTAGGATATATCGATCCTCACCAACATTCCCTGCCGGCTGATACAATTCAGTCTCATCATACTCATAGACCAGCTCACCCAAATCGCTGATTTCCCCGTCAGCTACTGGAGAGCTCACGAAGCTATATTTACCTGTGGTTTCATCAAAAGTTGTATTTCTTTGGATTGTAAATGCCCCATCTCCTGTAATATCACCAGTCACCAGTGAAGCACCTGAGGAAATTGTCACTGATCCTTCATTTGACAGATCACCTAAGACATTTAAAAACTCTCCGCTTTCCAGCACCACCGATCCTTCACTGAGAATGGTCATCACCTCAGCCGTTGCTGATTCGGTGAAATCATCAGCAATGACCGCCTCGATGGTGCCATCAGGTGCGCCAGCGGTCCAGTCACCCATGCCGAAGATGGTATAACAGCTGGAACCATTGGATACGCCAGGCGTTATATCCATAGGCGGAGAATCAAACGTGTGCAAGGTCCATGTCCCGCAACCATCGGAATTTCTGTAGGTTCCTGCTGGCAGAAAAGAGCCATCAGGTCCAAAAGTAGTGGCACTGAACACATTCTCACCAACATTTTCGATAATCCCAAGTTCATCAATTATTTCATCCCACGGCTCGACGTCTAATGTTCCGTCATTATTCGTATCCAAATCATCGCCAACAGAACCTGAGAAGTTATCTACCAGAAAAAATGTGGTTGTGTTATTGATCATACCCGTTGAAAGCACATAGTCTTCAACGACTGACGCGCCAGCTTCGCTATTGGCTCCCAGCCAGAAACCGTCGGCAGGTATGCTCTCACCAGTCAGATCAAATTCTATGAGTATTTGGCCATCCTGATCAACAGTCAGGATACTCAGGTTCGACAAGCTCAATCCCGGAATTCCTGCCAGCTCTATTATTTCATAATCAGTACCAGGCGTACTCATCACAATTTCGTTGAAAGAAAGGTACTGAAATGACGATGGTGCCGGAGGTGCTGATGCCATACCAGTTGTAGTGCTACCCTTCAGCGAACTTGCAGTCAGGTAAAGATTGCCTGCCGAGCAATATTCAAATACCTCTACATGATAGGTTGTTTCTGCACTTAAGCCCGTAATTGTAATAGAAGTTGTACCACTTACTGAAATCACTTGATTGCCTGTACCTACCGTAGAGGCTGAAGTAAAATTCGTATTGGCTCCTGTTCCATAGCTTGTTCCGTTAACTGGGTCAAAATCAACAGCTGCAGATTCCTTTACCAAAACCAGTCTCAAATCTCCGTCTCCTGCGGTAAAATCGATCGAAAATGAATTCTCTGTCACACCGGAAAAAACCAGAAAGGTCGGTGCAGTTACAGGTGTGGAACAGGTCCCCCAAATGTTGTTGACATATTCGGGATGATCGACAAAAGGGTTTCTATTGCTCTGAAAGGTAAACGCATTGTTATTTCGGTCAATTTCTTTTTGGCTCACCGGGTCATTTGTATGCCAGTCTAACAGCATATCAAGTGCCCAGTCTTCGAAAACCTGGTCTGTACTTCCGTCCAACATCGGACTGGACCAAGATCCCAAAACATCTTCATATCGGGTAGCCATGTAAAAGTAGGTTCTGGCAATATCTCCCTTAAACTCATCAATTGGCTCAAAAACAGTTCCTGAATAGCCTGAAATAGCTGAACTTCCCCGTTTACTGCCGTTAAGAGAGGTGAAATTAGGAGTAGCCACTTCTCCAAATGGCAGGTTCCCTCTAAAATTATTCACCCTGCCATCAGTTGGATAGAGGTGATGGATATCAGTAAACATGGGTGAACCGTCACTAAACCAACTGGCAGGAAAAGAATGCTCTCTGTTGTAGCAATCTCCCTCACTACTCTGATTACCGCACCTGGTATTGCCAGCCGTGAAATTATATGGATCAGCGCCAGCCGGATTTTCAGAGTAGATATCTAAAATGGTAGAATTATTCTCATAATAAGCATCCAGATCATTTGATTCTACGAATGTCCAGACGTTACTGTAGCTTTGAGAATTGTGACCATCTATAATATCGTGAAGCTGAGTTTTGAGTGTAAAACCCGATCCGGTTGCGGTATTGTAATATCCTGCTGGAATTTGGGCCTGTGCTGTGATAGAAGCAAAAAATAGAAGCCCGGAGATAATATATTTTAGCATATGCTGATTTTTGATCTTGCAAAAATAACATTTTATATCGATTCTCTACCAATCCAAATGTTAAGCTAATATGAAAGTGATTAATCAATCAGTATCTTTTAAGAACTGTAGCTCCATTGACCAAAATATTTCAAGAAGATCTTTGTAATGTTTCTGGCATCATCTATCCCACGATGATGTGTTCCTGCCAAATCAATCCCTTCCTGTTTCAAAGCATTTTTCATTCCGATGGCACGTCGCAGATTGGCAATTTTAGCATGCTGATGTTTTAAACTAATATGATTTACAAGCCATTTTTTATCAATCTGATGCAAATCACAATCTTCTTCGAACTGCTTTCGGTCGTAAAAACCCCAAGAGCACAACAGATAAAGCTCATCACCAATCCACTCTTGAAATGACGGCAATACTTCAAAAAAATAAGGCGCATTGTCTACATCAGTTTGTTGAATAGATGTCAACTCTTTGCAAAACTCACTGAGTATCGGATTTTTGAGTGGTTTTACGAATTGCTGATATTCGCTAACAATCTCCTGATCATCATTCACCTTTACAGCTCCTATTTCAATGATTTCATTTTTTCCATCAGACCGGTTTTCCCAACAGGTTGCCTCCAGGTCTACAATAATATAATTCATGGTTTACAAGTTTATTAAAAAAATTGGTTGTGATTCTTCTTATGAATCAAGATGCAAAATTAGTCATTTACTGCAAAATATCTCGTAAACTTCAAGTGCTTTGGGCACCTATCCTGTAGGTTTTGAAAACATAGCAGCATAATTTGATTATATTGATCAGCGAAATTCTTAAATACGACATAAACCCGATGAAACAATCTTCAAAGTCTAAAAAACATTATAGAGTCTGTAATCTATGCGAAGCGATGTGTGGACTGGAAGTCACTCACGATGGCAATCAGGTATTGTCAATCAGGGGAGACGAAAAAGATCCGTTTAGCAAAGGATATATCTGCCCCAAAGGCGCGATGATGGGAGAATTGTACAATGATCCCGACAGATTGAGAAAGCCTTTGAAAAAATCGGGTGACGGATTTGTAGAAATTGGTTGGGAAGAAGCTTTCGACCTGATAGGTACTAAACTCAATGGTATCAGAAAGGAATTCGGAAATGATGCGGTTGCTACTTATTTTGGAAATCCTACTGTACACAATTATGGCATTATGATGTTTGTGAGCCAATTTAAGAAGGCAATCAGGACAAAGAATGCTTACAGTGCCACTTCAATGGATCAACTGCCTCATCATTTTGCTTCCTATTTTATGCTGGGAAGTGCCATGCTGATGCCTATTCCTGATGTCAACAGAACTGATTACATGCTGATCATGGGCGCTAACCCACTGGTTTCGAATGGCAGTATCATGACAGCTCCGGGAATCAGCAAAAAGCTGAAAGGCATTCAAGACAGAGGTGGAAAATTCGTAGTGATTGATCCCAGAAAAACCGAAACTGCCAAGGCTGCCTCGGAGCATTATTTCATCAAACCGGATCAGGATGTCTACTTTTTACTGGCTATGTTACACCTGATTACCAGGGATCAAAAAATCAGGCTGGGTCACCTGGAAAAGCATACAAAAGGACTGGAAGGGCTGGAGGAACTGGCAAAACCATTTACTCCTGAGAAGGTAGCAACAATTACAGGCGTATCTTCATCAGACATTGAAAGAATCACTGATGAGTTTGTGAATACACCGAAAGCGGTTATTTACGGAAGAATGGGCGTGAGCACTCAATCTCACGGAGGACTTTGTAATTGGTTGATAAATCTGCTCAACATCCTGACAGGGCATTTTGATACACCGGGTGGTGCCATGTTTACAAATCCGGCCGTTCCAGTCGTTAGGGGTAAAAAGGGACATCGTGTATACAACAGATGGCAAAGTAGAGTAAGAGGACTACCAGAATTTGAAAGCGAACTACCAATCTCTGCGTTAGTTGAAGAAATAACGACTTCTGGGGAAGGGCAGGTAAAAGCACTGATTGTCAATGCAGGCAACATCGTTTTATCAACTCCGGACAGCGGAAGAATGGACGAAGCACTCAATCAGTTGGATTTTATGGTCGCCATCGATATATATCTCAATGAAACAACAAGGCATGCTGATGTCATTCTACCTCCTACCACAGGCCTGGAAGTAGATCACTACGATTTGATCTTTAATACATTCGCTGTATCCAATACTGCCAAATATTCGGAAGCTTTGTTTAAACCAAAGTACGGTCAGTTACATGACTGGCAGATCATCAAATCACTTACTAAAAGATTAACCCGCAAAAAACTACCCCTCCTTCACAGGGTAGCCACTCCTAAACTACTGTTGAGACTCGGTTTACTGACAGGGCCTTATGGTAAGTGGAGTAGTTTTAATAAATTATTTTCAGGCTTAAGTCTGGGCAAACTACAGAGATCAAAGCATGGTATTGATTTGGGACCATTGACGCAAATGCTGCCTCGTGCGCTAAGGACAAAGGATCAAATGATCTCTCTTGCCCCTGCCATTTTCACAGATGAACTTCAAAAACTGACAGCGGAGTTCAGTAAAGCCAGTGTAGAAAAAGACGCAGGTGATTTCGCATTAATCGGCAGAAGACATTTACGGAGTAACAATTCATGGCTTCACAACACTGAAAAGTTAATGGCTGGCAAGAACAGGTGTACAGTAATGATGCACCCTTCCGACAGTGAGCTGGTAGGTGTAGCGAATCAGGAAGAAGTAACTGTGACGTCCGGAAGCGGAAGCATCAGAATACCGGTAGAAATAACCGAAGATATGATGCCTGGGGTAGTGAGTATTCCACATGGCTTTGGACATCATAAAAATGGCATTAAACTGGGAGTTGCCAGTAAGTATCCCGGCGTAAGTGTCAACGATCTCACTGATCATCAAGCTCTGGATTCATTGACAGGGAACGCTGCAT
This sequence comes from Bacteroidota bacterium, assembly GCA_038525605.1. Taxonomy (GTDB): domain Bacteria; phylum Bacteroidota; class Bacteroidia; order Cytophagales; family Cyclobacteriaceae; genus JANSWY01. Next base: position 27,625 of record JBCBHL010000006.1, on the reverse strand, counting down.
TTTCAAGCGTCCGGGTAGCGATAAAAAAATAAAAAAACCAGTCTGCAGCATCTCAGTCTGCAGACAGGTTTTCAGCTTTCAGCTGATTGAATTTACCATTTAATTTTTAAAGCTTTTTTTTAAGCTTCCCTTCCAACTTAGAAACAACATTATCTATTGCCTCGTTGAAAGCTTTGGTCACTAACGCCTGATCAAACTCTCCTTTACCAACAGGAAGAAAAAATATTTGGGTAATCATTCATATTCTGCAGATCATTTGCATGGCAACTAATGATTTTTGCGACTAAGTCATTCGAAAACTGATTCATAAAACTTTACAAGCTTACTACTAAAGACCCGTCGCAATCTTTGAATAAAAACTTTTAATTAAAAAGTTCACCAATGTTGGCAAATTCGGATTCAGGGAAAATACCTATTCTCATTAAGACCTGATCATATTACTAGGATGGGATTTATAAAAAATGTGTTAAAATATGGAAATTTCGGTAAAACAAACAGGCCACCGGATTATGGGTCACCGGCAAGCCTGCTCCCGTAACATCCCTATCACGGTATCCATTTAATATCTTTGAAATCGGGCTTTCTTTTCTCGAGGAATGCATTTCTACCTTCTTTTGCCTCATCTGTCATATAGGCTAGTCTCGTTGCTTCTCCTGCAAAGACCTGCTGCCCTACCATGCCATCATCAGTCAGGTTAAACGCAAATTTCAACATTTTAATAGATGTAGGGGATTTTTCCAGAATCTCCAGCGCCCACTGATAAGCTGTATCTTCCAGCTCATCGTGCGGGATTACTTCATTGACCATTCCCATTTCGAATGCTTCCTGCGCCGAGTAGTTTCTGCCAAGGAAAAAGATTTCGCGTGCCTTTTTCTGCCCAACCATTTTGGCCAGATAAGCAGAACCATAACCACCATCGAAACTGGTCACGTCAGCATCAGTCTGCTTAAAAATAGCATGCTCTTTACTGGCAAGTGTCAAATCACAAACTGTGTGTAAACTGTGTCCTCCACCTACTGCCCAGCCCGGAACAACTGCAATTACAACCTTAGGCATAAACCTAATCAGTCTTTGGACTTCCAGAATATTCAGCCGTGGCATTCCGTCATCATCTACATATCCCTGATGTCCCCTGGCATTTTGATCACCTCCGCTGCAAAACGCCCAGCCACCATCTTTGGTTGAAGGCCCCTCTCCTGAAAGCAGTACGACTCCTATAGAAGTATCCTCTCTTGCATCGTGAAACGCCTGATACAGTTCACCAACTGTTTTCGGTCTGAAAGCATTTCTAACATTCGGCCGGTTGAAAGCAATTCTTGCTACTCCCCCGCATTTTTTATAGGTAATATCTTCGTATTCTTTTACAGTTTTCCAGTCTGCTTTCATATTTTTCTAAATTTTGACAAATCTAATTTTTTTCGCTTTGCTGTTAAAATATAAAGAACACAAAAAAAGGACGAACAGTTATATTCGCCCTTGATAATTTATGGATATCTTCTTTTAGATTACTGCCCCGAGCTAATCAGGCTGGCAATTTCTTTGATATTGAGCGAATTCCCTATTGCGATCGATTCATTCTGAGAGAATCCGCGGCACTCGAGTATGATCATCGAATCGTTGATCGGGATTTTGATGTCATAGGACTCCACATCACTACCTTCACTTTTTTCCACCAGAGATTTATATCCTCCAATCTTCACAATTTTCTGATTTCCTCCGGACATTGACGCCAGCAGTGGATTGGTAATTGCAGCATTTACCATCGCAAGAAATGGTGAGTTCGTAATGATCTCCAAATTCACAGTTTGCTCTGCCTTGGCATAATATCTGCTCACATACACTCCCGAGATACCAGCAGCTCCGCCATGCATCTGATCACTATCCGCTTCTGCCGGAACACCGGAAACCTCATTAGGCAAAAGTTTGATGATGGCTTCTCCCACTACTTTGTCCAGTTCGACCAGAGATTGCTGCAATGCAAACCTGGCCTCCTCATAGTTGCCTGAATTATACGCCTTATCAGCTTCGTCGAGTTTGGTTTTCAACTCAGTTTGCGCTTCTGCTGTCAATAAACCTGCAAAAACGATACAAATTGTCATTAATAATGTTCTCATTTTCTTCTGTCTATTGCTCTCCTAATACTTTTTTAAACTCATCGATATCGAACTTCTCAGCAGCAGCAACTGCTTCCTGTTCCGATTTAAAACCTGAAGTTTCCAGCACAAATGCAGAAGATTGACCAAAAGGAATCGCCACATTATATCCTCTGCTGGTATATTCAATTACTGCTTTGTAATCGTTTACTCTGGTAGCTTTGTAGTCGCTGTCTGAACTGTTATACAATCCAGGGTTGGACAATACCATATTGTAAGAACTTGAAATTGCAGAACCATTGACCAATTGCGCCCGCAGATAGAGGTCATTGCCTTCATAGGTTCTTGATATATTGAGTCCGACAAATCCATAACCAGACGAAGTAATCACATCATTTTCTGCTTTGCTATCAGCACCGCCGATACTGGAAGGCATATTTTTCAATACTTGCTTGCCTAATTCATATTCAATGCCCCAAAGTGCCTGCTGAATATAATATCTGGTATCGGAATAGTCGGTCGAAGAAAGGGCATTTTGTGCATCACTGATACTGCCATTCACCGGAGGTGGTGTATTATCTCTCTCACCGCGGGTGCCATTAGGACCGTTACCGAAACCATTATTCCCAGAGGGATTGTTGCCCCCATTGGTGTTACTATTACCAGACTGATCTCCCTTTTTCTTTCCATTTAAAAGATCGTCAACTGCTTTGTCACCTTTTCTCTCTAATTTCTCTTTTGCTCTTTTGAGCCACTTGCTTTGTGCCTGGCATTGCATACTTGCACAGAAAAAAATAAACAAGCCTAACAATAGGAGTTTTTTCATAAATTTGGTCGTTAGTGTTTTACGAAAATAATAACAATTATCAACAGAACACAATTTTGACAATCGAAGATGGTACTTATGCAGTCAATCGGTAGCAGTATCAGATTCTATCCAATACTGTTTTAATCAATTCATCAATGATTTTATTGGGATTTTTAGCGAATTGATCACTGATTCGATTCGCCAGGATGGCATTAACACTCACCATTTCGTGTCCTAAAAGTTTTGCCAAAGAATAGTACCCAGCAGTTTCCATCTCAAAGTTTGTCAACCAGAAATCCTTGTGATGAAACCGGGAAAGCTTATCAACCAGGTGAGGAAATTTAATCGGTAGTCTGAGTTTTCTACCCTGCGGCGCATAAAAACCGGGAGCAGTAACAGTATTGCCTTTCACCATTCCTTCCCCGAATTTTTCTATCAATAGATCAGACCCTTTGCAGCAGTATGGTTGAAATGGGAAGCCTATTTCCTTTTGCAATTCACGGGTAACCTGATCCTCATAAGCTCCCATCTCCAGTTGATAAAAACTCATCAAAGTATCCAAACCGACAGCATATTCCGATATTAAAAAATCTCCAACATCAATCTGCCCCTGAACACTACCAGAGGTTCCCAATCGAATGATATTCAGACTTCTGCTTTTCTCCTTTGGAGTCATCGTTTTAAAATCGATATTCGCCAAAGCGTCGAGCTCGGTCATGATAATTTCTACATTATCCGTCCCCATCCCTGTACTCATCACCGTGATTCGCTTGTCCTTGTAGTATCCTACATGTGTGATGAATTCACGCCTGTTCATCTCAAATTCTACTTTATCAAAAAAACTACTGATGCGGTGAACTCTGGTAGGATCGCCAACAGTAATAATCTGATCAGAAAGATGCTCCGGTTTCAAATTCAGGTGATAAACACTTCCATCTGGATTAATTATCAGGTCGGTATGTGAAATTATTGACATCAATAACGGTAATTGGTAATTAGTTTTGTTCTCTTCTTTTCCAGCCTTTGTATGGATTATATCCATTCATCTTCTTTGCATAAGCTCCCGTACCATTATAAGGCCTTGTTTTTGGATTATTCATACACTCTTCAGAGCAACATCCATTATATACTGTAGCTCCTTCTTCAGACATTGGAATGTGTATGTTACATTCCGGATTGGCACAATTCACCATTCTATCTGACGGTTTCCCTGTTATGTAACACTTCGAAATTACCTTAGGGTTTACGGTATTCACCTCTGTAATCACCCGATTATCAAACACATAACATTTACCTTCGAAATCCTTGCCCTGCTCCTCAATTCCATATTTGATGATACCACCATGTAATTGGTGAACGTCCTCAAAACCCTGTTCTATCAAATAGGCACTCGCCTTCTCGCATTTGATACCTCCGGTGCAATAGGTGACTATTTTCTTTCCCCGGTGTTCCTCAAGTTCGTTCAATTTAGCAGGAAAATCTCTAAAATTATCAATATCGAAGGTTATCGCATTTTTAAATTTACCTACCTTGTGTTCATAATTTGATCTTACATCAACAATAACCGTATCCTCATCCTCTTCTTCCAGGATTCTTTTAAATTCGGCAGGCTCTACGTAAGCTCCTGTCTGTATATTTGGATCTATGTGTGTAAGACTTGAATTGACAATTTCCGGCTTTACCCTTACATGTAATTTTGCAAAAGCGTGTTCATCTGACGGTTCTACTTTGAACTCGACATGGCTAAAACGAGGGTCATTCTGAACATATTGCATGTATTTTTTGCAATCTTCAGGTGATCCCGAAACCGTACCGTTCAGCCCTTCATGTGAAATGATTATTCTTCCTTTTAGGTCGTTTTCTATACAAAAAAGGTGATGCTCTTCTCTGTAGGCATCTACATCCTCTATTTTGCTGTAGCAATAGTACAGCAACACATTATACTTCATAATACTAAACTATTAGCCCTGTTTCAGGCAGGGTGTCTGTAAAAAATCAAACGTTGGAACCAAATCATCAAGAATACACTGCGATGAGGCAATTCCTCAGTATTATGCAAATTTAACTGGAAAAATCGAGTTGATCAATCAATCCAGCATATGAGAAAATGATTTTTAGATTAAAATCTGTCAGGTAGTGATGGGAGTAGCGGGATTCCCAAAGACAGTCTGGTCTTTATCAACTGATGCCATTACCATTGACCCTGCACCTACACGGGCATTTTTTCCAACAGTCACACCTGAAATAATGATTGCACCTGACCCAACAAAGGCGCCCTCTTCTATGATTGCTCCACTGTTTACAATTGCTCCTGCACCTATTTGAGCAAAATCGTGAATTTTCGCTTCATGCTCAATAATGGCATTGGAATGAATCAGACAGTGGTTACCGATCACTGCATCAGCTCCAATAAAGGCATTCGCATTAATGAAATTCCCGTGTCCAATAGCAACTGTCTCCGATAAAACAGCCCGGTCATGAATGGCATTCACCGGCTGAACTTTTCTTTTTTTATTCAGCATGTTGACATGCTTCTTTCTGGTGGCATTATCATCTGTCGCCACAAAAGCCTCACACTTCTTTCCAATGAGTTTCAAAAAACCATCATCGCTGGTCTTTCCAAGAACAGTTACCTCTCCTATTTCTGTATTGTGTAGTTTTTTATCGTCGGTTAGGAAACCATAAACCACCACACGATGGCTATTGAAAATTTCCATCGCTGCTTTCGCGATACCGTTTACTTCAAAAATTAGAACAGGATTTTCCATTACGAATTCAATTTTGTGAAAATGAACGCAAACTTAGGGCTTAAAATCCCTGATTCAAAAAACTATCGAAAAATGTCTCTATTTGAATAATTTATCAATGGCAGATTTTAGCTCACTAGCTGCTTTGGCGAGATGGGGCTTAGCGTCATCCCACTTATCTTTTCCTTTCTCTTTGTAATCGGAAAAACTATCTTCCAGTTCATCTCTTTTCTGCTTGAGTACTTCTATTTTTTCTTCAAGGTCTTCTTTCAGATGTCCGGTAGCATCCTTCGCTTCATCGATCAGAGAATCAATTTTATGTCCAAGATCCTTTAGTAAATTCTCCAGCTGTCCTTTTGTTTCGCTCATAATCTTTTTTTAAGGGTATACGATAAATTACATCAAAGGATCGTGATATATCAGAAATCTCTTCAGTTTAGCTGAAGCGTTCTATATCGGCACCTAATGCCTTCAACCTTTTATCGATGAACTGGTAACCTCTGTCAATTTGCTCTACATTATGAATAGTACTCTCTCCTTCGGCGGATAGCGCTGCAATCAACAGTGAAACTCCAGCCCTGATATCCGGAGAGGTCATTTGTATCCCTCGGAGTGGGAAAGCACGGTCCAGCCCGATAACTGTTGCTCTGTGCGGATCACAAAGAATAATCTGTGCCCCCATATCGATGAGCTTATCCACAAAAAACAACCTGCTTTCAAACATCTTCTGATGTACGAGTACTGTTCCTTTTGCCTGTGTAGCAGTTACCAATATGATACTCAATAAATCCGGTGTGAATCCCGGCCAGATGGCATCTGCGATCGTCATAATAGACCCATCTATGAAAGTATCAATTTCATATCTTTCCTGTGCGGGAATGTGAATATCATCTCCTCTGAATTCGAGCTTAATACCCAGCTTACGAAAAACAGACGGAATAATCCCCAACTGGTCAATCCTTGCGTCTTTGATCGTAATTTCAGATTGAGTCATTGCTGCCAAACCAATAAAGCTACCGATCTCGATCATATCGGGCAGCATGGTATGCTCAGTGCCACCCAGCGATTCCACCCCTGTGATGTGCAACAGATTAGATCCCACACCTGTAATATTGGCTCCCATAGCATTCAACATTTTACATAGCTGTTGAATGTATGGCTCACAAGCTGCATTGTATACAGTGGTCAGACCTTTTGCCATGACAGCCGCCATGATGATATTGGCTGTACCGGTAACAGACGCCTCTTCAAGCAACATATCCGTACCTACTAGTTCTTTGGCGTTTACGGTGTAAAAGTGATTTTTTGCATTGTAGGTGAATTTCGCACCTAGCTTCTCAAATCCGGTAAAGTGAGTATCCAGTCTTCTTCTGCCGATTTTGTCTCCTCCCGGTTTCGGAATTTTTCCTTTTCCGAACCTGGCGAGTAACGGCCCTAATATCATAATCGAGCCTCTCAGCGATGCAGCTTTGTTGCTAAATTCTTCGGTATCGAGAAAATCAAGATTTACATCCTTCGCAGTAAACCTGATAGATTCCTCTCCTGTTTTCTCAATCTGAACGCCCAAATCGGCAAGTAAATCGATGAGCTTATTGACATCCCTGATATTTGGGATTTTTTTGATATGAACTGGCTCAGCAGTGAGCAATACTGCCGAAATAATTTGAAGCGCCTCATTTTTTGCACCTTGTGGTACAATTTCCCCTTTGAGTTTATTGCCTCCCCTTACGCGGAATGATCCCATTAATTTCTTCTTCTTTTCTGATTATTGTTTCGCTTGTTATTATTATTTCTGCCGCGATTATTGTTATTATTAGAATTTCCGGGGTTTCTGTTAAAATCAGGCTTACGCTTACTTTCAAAAAGGTTGTTTTCTCTTACTTTATTAATATCAATGGTCAGCTTTCCTTTTGACAGCTCTTCGATATTTTTAATGATCACACCATCGTCTACTGTATCTCTGTTCCAAACCGCAAAAAATGTTTTCATCAGTTTCCCAATATGAATAACAGCAGCTTCCTTTTCTTCGGGATCTTCCAGCTCAACAGCCTTTTTGATAAAAAGCTCCATATTTTTACCATAGTGCTTAAACCTGATGTTTTTCAGTTTGTAAGCAACTCTTTCCGGCTTTCTTCCCAGTATAGATTTATCCGGGGTAGGATACGGACTTTCAACATTCATCCCAAAATCAGAAATGATATGAAGATCATCCCATACTTTTTGTTCATATTCAGGGCCCTCTTTCACGTTAGGATTGATCATCTTCATCAATTCTATCATGGTTTGTGCATGACGATTTCTGGTTTCATCATCTTCAACTTCCAAGATTTTACCTACCAGATTTTGGACATTCCTTCCGTATTCTCTTAGCTTCAAGAATTCCCTTTTAGTATTATATTCCATGAAAAAATAATAAATTCAATTTGATGTATTTCTTGTAATCTGCGACAGAATTTTCTTGTTGGGTGACAAGTCTACTGCTATAAATTTGGCTAAAGTTAACGGAATTAACCAGAAAACAACAATAACTTGAACAAACCCACCTGATTTTTACTAAAATAACGCGTTATTTCACTATTTAGCGTTCATCAGCTCTTCTATTTCTTCTGCTTCTATAGGAATATCGCCCATTAGGTTCTGATGACCTTCTTCCGTAATTACAATATCATCTTCAATTCTGATGCCCAGCCCTTCTTCTTTAATGTAAATTCCGGGCTCTACAGTAAACACATTTCCTACTTCCATTGGTTTATAGAAACTGCCTACATCATGTACATCCAAACCGATATGATGGGAAGTCCCATGCATGAAATACTTTCTGTATGCAGGCCAGTCTTTGTTCTCATTTTTGATATCAGTCTGATCAATCAGACCCAATTGAAGAAGTTCTGACTGCATGATCAAACCTACTTCTTTGTGATAAGCATCAATGGTAGTTCCGGGTCTTAATAATTTCGTTGCTTCATTTTTCACCCTAAGCACAGCGTTGTAAACTGCTTTTTGTCTCTCAGTAAATTTACCGTTCACAGGAATTGTCCGTGTCATGTCAGCATTGTAGTTACCATATTCCGCACCTACATCCATCAAAAGCAGATCACCATCATTACATTGCTGATTGTTGTCGATATAATGCAAAACGCAAGCATTGGCTCCTGAGGCAATTATAGGTGTGTAGGCAAATCCGCGAGACCTTCTTCTCACAAACTCGTGCAGATATTCTGCTTCCAGCTCATATTCCCAAACACCGGGTCTCGTTTTATCCAGAATTCTCCTAAACCCGTGATTGGTAATGTTACAGGCTTCCTGCATGGTGGCAATTTCCAATGGAGATTTAACGGTTCTCAGCTGCATTAACAGTGGAAAGGCACGTTCGTATTCATACAATGGATAAGTAGATTTACACCATTCAATGAAACGGTTGTTATTTGTTTTAACCTTAGAAGCATTTCTGATATGCTCGTTAGAATCAAGGTATATGTGATTACTCTCGGCAAGTACATTTTTCAATAGCTGGTCAAATTCATCGACCCATTTTACAGTGGTGATACCTGACGCAGCAGTAGCTTCTTCTTTCGTATACTTATGGCCTTCCCAGATTTCAATCTCCTCATTAGTTTCCAGCAAAAACAAAACTTCCCTGAACCTTGGATCGGGAAAATCGGGCGAAAGCAATAAAATAGTCTCTTCCTGATCAATTCCTGAGAGATAAAACAAATTGGAGTTTTGAACAAAGGCCATTGTCCCGTCTGCATTTGTAGGCATAATATCATTTGCCCTGAATATCGCCACCGAGCCTGGCTTCATCAATTTCTTTAGGTTTTCTCTGTTTTCAATATAAAGATTCTGATCAATCGGAGTATATCTCATTATATATGTTGTTTGCTGTTAATTCTAAAGTAGTCGTTCCACTCTGATGATTCGCTTCACCGCCAATAAATTGCAGGTTGCTTTTCCAACAAAGAGGCATCAATGGATTAAAAATTAAAGATAATATACTTTCATTGATATTGATCGAAGTATTTCGAAGAGTATCTTATTTAGGGTCATAAAACAACTAAAAATATTCAACTGGCGATTATAAGATTTCACCGCCCTGTAATCGGTATCCACCGAATAAGAACTGCCACTACTTTATCGATTGATAAATTGAATGGACGAAACCACTTATTATATGCTAATGACAACCTTTCAACACGAAACGAGGAATAAATTCATCTATTCCTTTCAATTCAGACATGAAGGTAATGAAGTTTACCTCGATCATGACAGGGGCAATGTGAAGATCGTCTGGGATGGGAGAATAAATAAGGAAGCTGCCGCAGACATACTGTCCTATGCTGCCGACCTGGTAGAAGGCGGACTCGTCAGTACTATTCTTCTTGACAGACAGAAACTAATTCATTTTGAAGCAGCAGCCAGAAAATGGATCAAAGAAGATTTTTTTAGCATCAGGTGTAAAGAGCTATCACATTTGATCAAACGGGTTGCCATAGTGAACGAAACCTCTTTGGCTGCCAGCATCTACGGCAAAAAAATTATCAATGATATTGAACACACTTTTTCTGAACTGCCAATCAAAAAATTTGACAAAATTGAAGAGGCTGAAAACTGGTTGTTGAACATATAAATATTGGCATACACAACGAGTAGGTTTTTCCAATCCGTAAACCATTTCTCTTGATAGACAATCATCTTTAAGAATTCAAATCTTTTTTGAACAAAGTGTCTGATTATCCTGATGAGGATCATCAAAAATTGATAACCAATAGTGACTGTATCTGATTTTCCCTATTTTTAACAGGTGAAGATAACCATATACACGTTCCTTATTTTTATATCCACTTCAGTTTTTGGCAGACAGACTGAAAAACACTGGGTTTACTATCAGGATACTGTGACTGCCACCAGCTGTAGAGACAGCATGGAAGTTTGGGGAATAACAGAAACCTACTATTCAGAATGGCTCAACGCCTCTTCCGTCTCCATTAATAACTCGCAGAGGGAATTGCTCTTAAGTCATGATCAGCTAAAAATTCGAAAACAGGGAAACTTGATTCCCAACGACTTTGCTGAAGATTCTGATGAAAAACTGAGTTATGCATTGGAGCAAATCGGTGCAAATCATTTTATCGATAATAATCTAACGGGTAAAGGAGTTAAAATTGGCATCATTGACGGTGGTTTTCTCGGGGCACCTGACAATCATAATTTGTCTCATTTCTTCAGCAATAAGCAAATTGCCGCTTACAAAGATTTTATTACGCCAAAATTGAAGGCATACGGAGGAAACTCCAATCTCGACGACCAGCATGGCACGGAAGTATGGGAGATGCTGGGTGGCCACAGCATTAAAAAGAAGATTCGTTACGGAATGGCAACCGGAGCTACCTATTACCTGGCAAGAACTGATCATGGTGCAGGAGAAAAAAGAATAGAAGAGGAATATTTCGTACAAGCTCTTGAATGGATGCATGAAAAAGGTGTCCGATTGGTCAACACCTCGTTAGGCTATACGAATGGTTACGATAAGGAATCAGAAAATTATACACCAAACCAAATGGACGGTTCATCAGGAATTGCAAAAGCGACGCAATATGCCATTGAACACAAAGGAATGGTAATCGTTGGTGCAGCCGGCAATGAAGGTAATCTTCCGTGGAAAGTCATTAATACACCGGCAGATGCAAAAGATGTAATCGCTGTTGGCGCCTCAAAAAATAAATTACTGGACAAAATGAGCTATAGCTCAATAGGCCCGCTCTATTTAAATTATTTAAAACCCGAACTCACCTGCTATTCCAGTACAGGTACTTCATTTGCAGCTCCGATCATCACCGGACTGATAGCTTGCATGATGGAATACAATAAAACATTAACGAATAAACAGATCAGAGAGATATTGTTGCAATCGTGCGATTTGTACCCCTATGGCAATAATTATGTGGGCTATGGCAATCCAAATGGCGAAAAAATAATCAAGTGGTTGAAAAATGATCAAGCGATTCGGTCTGACGTAAAAACAATTCAGATCAAACCTGCCAGAATTTCCATTAACAGGTTACTGGGTAAGCCACCTAAAAAACTCGTTAAGTATAAATTCAAACCGAAAGGCAAATCGCTTGTTATTTACCACAAGTATGATGGCTGGAAGGTTTTAGAAAAAAAAATCACCATTCACGAGAATGGAAGGCTTCAGATCAGAAAGCCTGAAAAAGCTACGCAAACCACTATTGTAGACGGTAATAATGTCTACGAACTGTTTTGGAATGAGCCCAATGGTAACTTTTAAAAGCTGAAATGATTCGATTTTAAATATCTTGACTATGTTTGAGCTTTGATAGAAAACTGTGAAATCTAAAAGGGAACATATCAAAGAATGCGCTGCATTACTTTTCAGAAAAAAAGGCTATAAAGCAACTTCGATGCGTGATATCGCGCAGGAGGTAGGTATGGAAGCTGCAAGCCTATACAATCATATCAAATCAAAGCAGGAATTATTCCGAGAGCTTCTGTTAAACATGGCTCACCTTTTCACGAAAGGCATGGAAGAAATCAATGATTCTTCCTATACTCCTATTATTAAGCTGGAGAAACTGATCAGCATGCATGTGAAGTTTGCCGTAGAATATACAGACTCTATTTCATTGATCACAAATGAGTGGGTCCACCTGGAGGGACAGGCCTATGATCAGTTTCTGGAATTGAGAGACACTTACGAAAAAAAATTCGAGAACATTATTAAAAACTGTATTGAACAGGGTTACTTCTCCCCAGTAAATACAGAAATCGCACTATTCTCGATACTTTCTACCCTTAGATGGTTGTATTCATGGTACAGTCGCAACAAAAACATGAATCCGGTAGAGCTTGAAAAAGAATTTATCCACTGTCTGCTGGACGGGCTCAAAAAGAAGTAATCACCTTTAAAAGCATACTACTCTAAGGGTCTGAACATGCTATTATTATTGTCGATTTCCGCAAACAATTGATACTAACGTTTGTTAGTTCATTAGATCCAAACACGTTTCATCCCTGGTTATTTTCATGTAAAGTAACCGCTCGAATAAAGAGCAAAAGGAAAAATACAAACGTCTTTGTTTTTCTAACTAACAATTGTTAGTTTTATCCGAACATATATTAGCTATTTTATGGATAATCAGTTCTACCCCTTAAAAATCGAAGATATACATCAGACTACAACTGAGTGTTCTGTGATCTCTTTTGAGTTGACGGAGGAAATCAAATCCTTGTTTCAATACATTCAGGGGCAGTATCTGACATTAAGGGCAAATATCAACGGTGAAGATATCCGCAGGTCTTATTCGATCTGTTCGTCTCCATTGGACGATGAATTGAAGGTCGGTATTAAAAGAATCGAAGATGGTAAGTTTTCAACTTATGCCACTACAAAATTGCAGATTGGTGATATCGTAGAGGTAATGCCTCCTAATGGAACATTTTATAAAGAAATAGAGCCTGAAGCCAGCAAAAACTACATTGCTTTTGCGGCCGGAAGCGGAATAACTCCGATTTTCTCGATTATCAAAACTCACCTTGCCAAAGAACCTGATTGTACATTTACGCTGTTTTACATCAATCAAAACGCTAATACAGTCATTCTTAAAGACGAGTTGGAAGGGTTGAAAAACACATACCTTGAGCGGTTCAGAATTTATCATTTCCTCACAAAGCAATCGCGTGAAATGCCTTTATTCAACGGCAGAATAAATACTGAAAAACTCGATCAGATATTCGAAAAATTGGTTAATTTAGAAAGGCTAGACAATACATTCCTCTGTGGGCCAGAGCAAATGATCTTTCTGGTGAGGGATTATTTGAAAGACAGAGGAATTAGTGAAAAAAATATTCATTTCGAATTATTCTCTTCCGGGATCAGTGAAGAGGCTCAAAAGAGAAAAGAAGCTGCTCAGAAAACCGGAAAGGTTTGTGATGTAACGATCAGAGAGGGCGGCAAAACATTTAATTTCAAACTACCATTCGGTGGTGATAACATTTTAGACGCGGCAATTGCAAATGCTGCTGACCTTCCATTTGCCTGCAAAGGCGGAGTTTGCTGTACATGCAAGGCGAAGATAGTAGAAGGAGAAGTAGACATGTTGGTTAATTACGCATTGGAACCGGAAGAAGTAGAGGATGGTTTCGTGCTAACATGTCAGGCAATGCCACAATCAGAAAAAGTAATAGTTGATTTCGACTTTTAAATTCAAAAAAAATTATGGAAGTAAGCATTGATCAATTAGAAAAAGACTTTCAGGCAAGAATAGATGCCGGAGAAAACATTGAAGCAAAAGACTGGATGCCTGAGAAGTACAGAAAAACACATATCAGGCAGATTTCTCAACATGCCCACTCAGAAGTGGTCGGAATGCTTCCGGAAGGCAACTGGATAAGCAGAGCGCCAAGTTTGAGAAGAAAAGTAGCACTGCTCGCCAAAGTTCAGGATGAAGCAGGGCACGGTTTATATTTATACAGTGCGGCAGAAACGTTGGGTATTAGCAGAGATGAACTATTCGAACAACTGAATAGCGGCAAAGCAAAGTACTCCAGTATTTTCAACTATCCAACCCTCACATGGGCCGACATAGGAGCTGTAGGTTGGTTGGTTGATGGAGCTGCAATCATCAATCAGGTCATGCTTACCAGAACTTCATACGGCCCTTATGCCCGGGCAATGGTAAGAATCTGTAAAGAAGAAAGTTTCCATCAGCGACAAGGTTATGAAATTACAATGACTTTGGCCAATGGAACGCCTCAGCAAAAAGCAATGGCGCAGGATGCGCTCAACAGGTGGTGGTGGCCATCACTGATGATGTTTGGCCCTAAGGACGAAGAGTCCACGCACACAGAGCAATCTATGAAATGGAAAATTAAAAGAAAAAGTAATGACGAGCTTCGTCAGCAGTTTATTGATCAAACTGTACCGCAAGCGGAGTTCCTTGGATTAACAATCCCGGATAAAGACCTGAAATGGAACGAAGAAAGAGGTCATTACGATTTTGGTGAGATCAACTGGGATGAGTTTTGGGATGTTGTAAAAGGCAAAGGTCCTTGTAATAAAGAGAGATTGAACGCCAGAAATAAAGCCTGGGACGAAGGTCAGTGGGTAAGAGAAGCTGCAATGGTACACGCAGAAAAGAAAAGTCAGAGAAATCTTAAAACAGCAGTATAATGTCGAACAGCAATTGGCCTATTTGGGAAGTATTCATCAGAAGTAAAAACGGTTTGGATCATCGCCATGTGGGCAGTCTTCATGCCACTGATGCAGAAATGGCAATGGAAAATGCGCGAGATGTTTACACGAGAAGAAATGAAGGCGTCAGTATCTGGGTTGTAGAATCCAGGCACATCATCGCTTCAAATCCTTCGGAAAATGGGGAAATCTTTGAACCTGCTCAGGATAAAGTTTACAGACACCCGACTTTTTACAACTTACCGGATGACATAAAACACATGTGATATGACTGAAAAAGAGAATTTATATCAATACCTGCTGCTTTTAGGAGATCATGTGATGATTCTGGGTCACAGACTTTCAGAGTTGTGCGGTCATGGACCAAGTTTGGAAACTGATATCGCATTGACTAACATTTCACTGGATTTATACGGACAAACCAGAACCTATTTTCAATATGCTGCCTCTATCAAAGGGGAAGACGCTACTGAGGACTCAATTGCTTTTTTAAGGTATTCCAATGAATACAGGAGTTCACTATTAGTGGAACAACCAAATGAAGACTTTGCTTATGTCATTGGCAGACAGTTTCTTTTCGATAGCTATCACCTTTTGCTTCTTGAAAAGCTTGTTGACAGCAATGACGAAAATATTGCAGCTATTGCCAGAAAGTCTATCAAAGAGGTAAGATATCATTTGCGATTTTCATCTGAATGGGTCAAAAGACTTGGAGATGGCACACAGGAAAGCCATGATAAAATACAAAAAGCAATTGATTATCTACTGGCATATGCCGGAGAGCTAACCACTTCTGTTGACTTAGAAAAAGAAGCTGCAAAGGCTGGTTATGGTTTTGATCCGGAACAGTTAAAGGAAACTTACTGGCAAAATGTGAAAGAAACATTAGCAGAGGCAACCTTAAGCATTCCTGAAATTGACTGGTCGCATTCAGGAGGTAAGTCAGGGATTCATTCAGAGCATTTTGGTTACATCCTTGCAGATCTTCAATATATGCAAAGGGCATATCCAGATATGGCGTGGTAGTTTCGTAGACATTGTTGAATCGGATTTTACGATGATGAATTCGATGCAGCAATGGTCGCTTTTCTTAAAATGCATGAATTAAATCATTAAGAAAAATCAATATTTAGAGCAACTAATACTCATAATATACCTAATGGTGATAACCAGTATCAAATAACGATTGATTATGACGATAACTAAGGAAACTGTAGAAGAAATTCTCTGGCTGGTAAGTGATCCGGAGATACCTGTGCTTTCTATTATGGACATGGGAATTGTTAGAAAAATCGAACTAGCGGAGGATCACGTAATCATCACAATTACACCCACCTATTCAGGTTGCCCTGCGATGGACGAAATTTCCAGTGATATCAAAAAGAAACTGAAGAATCACGACATTGACGCTAAAGTTATCAGCGTTTTGTCACCCGCCTGGACAACTGACTGGATCACGGCAAACGGGAGAGAAAAATTGGAAAAATATGGAATTGCTCCTCCCCTTAGCCATACGGCTGATAAGCGGGCACTTCTGGATAATGAAAGAATTGTAAAATGCACTAATTGTGGCTCTACTAATACTGTAATGGTGAGCCAGTTTGGTTCCACAGCTTGCAAAGCACTTTTTAAATGCGAAGACTGTCTGGAACCTTTTGATTATTTTAAATGCTTATAAATTCCAAGGATGGAACCTATCATTTTTAGAATAGAAGCAGGAATTGCGACTATCAAACTTAACAGGCCAAAAACCTTTAATAGCGTTACCAGACAATTAGCGCTATCTTTTATTTCAGCGCTTAGCGATTGTGAACACAATCCTGATGTGAGAGTAGTAATCATCACTGGTGAAGGAAAAGCTTTTTGTGCAGGACAGGATTTAGTGGAAGTAACCGATCCTGATAAAAACCCGGGTTTTGATAAAATTCTGGAGGAGCACTATGCACCTGTTATCAAAAAAATCCGAGAGATAGAAAAACCTGTTATCGCTAAAGTAAATGGTGTTGCTGCTGGCGCGGGCGCTAATATTGCCATTGCCTGTGACATAGTAATGGCTGTTGAAAGCGCAAGTTTTATACAGGCTTTCAGCGCTATCGGCCTGATCCCGGATAGTGCCGGAACCTTTTTCCTTCCCCGACTGGTAGGTTTTCAAAAAGCGTCAGCGCTGGCAATGCTAGGTGATAAGGTATCAGCAAAAGAGGCCGAAAGAATGGGAATGATCTACCAGTATTATCCTGCGGAAGAATTTGATGAAGCAGTCCAAAAAGTTGCAGTCAAACTTTCAAAAGCGCCAACAAAAGGACTTGGAATGACTAAAAGAGCCTTTAATCAGTCACTCTCAAACGATCTATATCAACAACTCGATGTTGAAAATGATTTGCAGATAGCAGCAAGCAACACGGCTGATTACAAAGAAGGAGTTGACGCTTTTGTCAATAAAAGAAAACCTGTTTTTAAAGGAGAATGATGAAAGTAGGAATCATAGGGTCCGGAACGATGGGCAGAGGAATTGCCCAGGTGGCTGCAACGGCCGGATGTAAAGTAGTGGTATTCGATACACACGAAAAAGCATTAACTGACAGCGCTGCTAAATTGAAAAGTATTTTGGCCCGGTTAGTTGAAAAAGGTAAAATCGATCAGGCAAAAAGCGATGATATCAATAATAACATTCAGCATGCAACAGATCTGAGTGAGCTTGCCGGGAGTGATTTAGTGATAGAAGCCATCATTGAAAATCCTGAAATTAAGCGATCTGTTTTTCAAAAGCTGGAAAGTTTGGTTTCTGATGAGTGTATCATTGCTTCCAACACCTCCTCACTGTCTATCGCCTCTTTGGCAGCATCATGCAATAGGCCAGAACGATTCATTGGAATTCACTTCTTCAATCCGGCTCCACTGATGAAGCTGGTAGAAATTATTCCTGCGATACAAACGAGTAAAGAAACGACTGCAAAAGCAAGAAACATTATTGATAGCTGGGGCAAGCTGACAGTTTTAGCAAAAGACACTCCAGGGTTTATTGTCAACAGAGTGGCCAGACCTTTTTACGGTGAATCGTTGAGGGTTTATGAAGAAGGAATCGCCGATATTGCCACTATCGACTGGGTGATGAAAGAAATCGGTGGATTCAGGATGGGACCTTTCGAATTGATGGATTTCATCGGGAATGACATCAACTATACTGTTACTGAAACTGTATTTAAAGAGTTTTTCTACGATAGCAGATATAAACCTTCATTCACCCAAAAAAGGCTTTCAGAAGCAGGATTACTGGGACGTAAATCGGGTAAAGGATATTACGATTATTCGGAAGGAGCTGTAAAACCTGAACCTGTAAAAAATCAGGAGGCAGGAAACGAAATTTTTAACAGAGTGCTTTGTATGCTGATCAATGAAGCTGCTGATGCGCTTTACCTTGGTATCGCCACAAGAGACGATATTGATACGGCAATGACCAAAGGTGTCAACTATCCCAAAGGACTTTTACGATGGGCAGATGAAACAGGGATTCAAAATTGTGTCAATACCATAGATGCTCTTTTTGATATGTATCACGAAGAAAGGTACAGATGTAGCCCTCAATTGAGAAAAATGGCTGCTGAAGGCCAAAATTTTTATTGAATTTGACAAACAGCCAATCACATATCGATCCGAAAGCGGTTTTCAACAAAATGATGGATGAAGACCATTTTAGCAGATGGATGAATGTGGAGCTGATCAAAATACTGGAAGGTTATTGCCTGTTGAGAATGCCAGTAAGAAAAGAGATGCTGAACGGATTCGGTATCTTACACGGAGGCGTTACTTTTTCGCTGGCAGATAGCGCTTTTGCATTTGCCTCCAACTCTTATGGCAGAGTAAGCGTTTCATTAAATGCAAGCATGACCTATTCCAAACCTGCCCGCGAAAATGACATTTTACTGGCAGAAGCAAAGAAATTAACTCTCGGAAATAAGACAGCCACTTTTGATGTGACCATTCAAAATGAAACATCAGGAGAAACAGTTGCTTTGTTTCGGGGTACGGTTTTTAGAACTGACAAACAACATTTAGACCCAAGTAACGAATGAGCAAAATGAAGGATGCCTTTATCATTGATGGAATCAGAACACCAATCGGGAAGTTTAAAGGAACGCTATCAACTATACGAACCGATGATTTAGGTGCTATTCCAATCAGAGAGTTGATGAGCCGAAATGCCAACGTCCCTTCTGATGCCATTGATGATGTTATATTAGGCTGTGCCAATCAGGCGGGAGAGGATAACAGGAATGTTGCCAGAATGAGTTTGCTACTGGCAGGTCTACCCTTCTCGGTTCCGGGTGAGACAGTCAACAGGCTTTGTTCTTCTGGAATGTCTGCCATTATCCATGCCAACAGGGCGATCAAAACCGGAGATGGTGATATCTTTATTTCCGGCGGAGTTGAAAATATGACTCGCGGACCCTGGGTAATGTCAAAAGCCTCTTCCCCATTCGGGCAGGACGTGCAGATGCATGATTCCAGCTTCGGATGGAGATTCGTCAACAAAAAAATGCATACACTTTTTGGTACTGACAGCATGGGCCAAACAGCTGAAAACCTGGTAGAAAAGTATCATATCTCAAGAGAAGATCAGGATCAATTCGCCTTATGGTCTCAACAAAAAGCAGGTGCTGCACAGGCGTCAGGCAGGTTATCTAAAGAAATTGTATCAGTTGAAATTCCGCAAAGAAAAGCCGACCCGATCATTTTTAGCAATGATGAATTTATCAGAGCTAACTCCACTATGGAAGGACTGGCAAAACTGAGGCCTGCTTTCAAAAAAGAAGAAAATGGTGGTACTGTGACCGCAGGAAATGCCTCAGGCCTTAATGATGGTGCTGCTGCCACACTGATAGCGTCGGAAGACGCAGTGAAACAATACAATATGAAACCACTCGCTCGGATTGTCAGCTCAGCAGTGGTAGGTGTTGAGCCTCGCATCATGGGAATCGGACCAGTGTTGGCCTCTAATAAAGCTTTACAAAAAGCAGGGCTTACCTGGAATGATGTAGACCTTATTGAACTAAATGAAGCATTTGCTTCTCAGGCGCTTGCCTGTATTCGGGAGTGGGGACTTGAGGACAATGATCCGAGGATCAATCCGAATGGAGGTGCAATTGCCATTGGCCATCCCCTTGGTGTTACAGGAGCAAGAATCATGCATTCGGCAGCCTTAGAGCTTTCATTGACAGGTAAAAAGTATGCTTTGGTAACTATGTGTATTGGTGTTGGGCAAGGGTACGCCACCATTCTGGAGAAAGCCTAGAAAAGAGATTATCTGCGAGTACAGTTCGCGGAGCAAATAAAAACATAACCAAAATGGACAAATTAGGAAATTACGTACAGGGAAATTGGGTCACCGGCGATGGTGACGGACAGTTGATTCATAGTGCAGTAACCGGTGAGGTCATTACTGCGGCAACTACCAAAGGCCTGGATTTCAAAGACATTTTACAATATGGCAGAGACAATAGTCATGCTTTACGAAAAATGACCTTTCAGGAAAGAGGCAACATGTTGAAAAAACTGGCACTCTACCTTACCAAAAAGAAAGATCAGTTTTACCAAATCAGTTATCAGACTGGAGCAACAAAGGCTGATAGCTGGATTGACATTGAAGGCGGGTTTGGTAATTTATTTGCCAACGCTTCCCTGCGAAAACTATTTCCTAACAGACCCTATCATGTAGATGGTGAACCGATAGATTTGTCGAGAGGCGGAAGGTTCATGGGGCACCACATCATGGTGCCCAAAGAAGGTGTCGCAATTCATATCAACGCATTCAATTTCCCAGTTTGGGGTATGCTTGAAAAATGCGCCGTGAACTGGATGGCTGGTGTACCTGCAGTGGTAAAGCCAGCGACAACCACTGCGTTTTTAACAGAAGCGGTTGTCAAAGAAATCATTGCTTCAGGTATTTTACCGGAGGGCGCACTTCAGCTGATATGCGGATCGGCACGAGGTATTCTGGACTTTACTGAATCTCAGGATGTCGTCACCTTCACGGGATCAGCAGATACAGGAAGAATGCTCAAATCAAATCCGAGGCTGATCAATGAATCTGTTCCTTTCAATATGGAAGCTGATTCACTGAACTGCTCTGTTCTTGGAGAAGATGCCGTTCCAGGAACTGCTGAATTTGACCTGTTCATCAGAGAAGTAAAAAGAGAAATGACGGTTAAATGCGGTCAGAAATGTACTGCCATCAGAAGAATTATCGTTCCTGAAAAACTTGTTGAAGACGTACAGATCGCTCTCGGAAAGTCACTTGCCAAAACTGTTATTGGTGATCCTTCTTTGAAAGAAGTGAGAATGGGTGCATTAGTCAGCAAGGACCAGGTAGAAGAAGTCAGAGACAGAGTAAAAGAGTTATCTCAGACAGCGGAGATTGTTTATGGCGATCTTGACAAAGTAGAGGTACATCAGGCAGATGCCAGTAAAGGAGCATTTTTAAGTCCAATCCTATTACTGGAAAAAGATCCTTACAAAAATACTGCAGTTCATGAAGTAGAGGCTTTCGGTCCTGTGAGTACGATCATTCCTTACAATGGCGTTGATGACGCTATCAACCTGGCCAAAATGGGTAAAGGTTCACTTTGCTGTTCCATTGCGACCGGAGATGATACAATTGCTACTGATTTCGTCGTGGGAGCTGCCAGTCATCATGGAAGAATCCTGGTACTGAATAAAGAAAGTGCGAAGCAAAGCACAGGACATGGGTCACCTTTACCTACACTGGTGCACGGCGGACCGGGAAGAGCTGGTGGAGGCGAAGAAATGGGTGGCATGAGAGGTATAAAACACTACATGCAACGATGCGCTATTCAAGGTAGCCCAACTACAATTTCAGCTATCACAGGGATTTATCAGCAAGGTGCTGAATATATTGATACTGACAAACATCCATTCAGTTATCATTTCGAAGATATCGAACCGGGCATGTCTTTATTGACCCACAAGAGAACATTAACAGATTCCGACATCATCAACTTCTCTAACCTGACCTGGGATCATTTCTATGCACATACCGATATTACCTCTTTAGGCGGATCGATCTTTGAAAAAAGGGCAGTACATGGCTACTTCATATTAGCAGCAGCTGCCGGATTGTTCGTTTATCCTAACAAAGGACCGGTTTCAGCGAATTACGGACTGGATGAGTGCAGGTTCTTAAAACCGCTTTATCACAATGATACGGTACAGGTAAGGCTTACCTGTAAGCAGAAAGTAGATCGGGACAGCAGAGGCAAAGAGCATCCTTCGGGAGTTGTGAAATGGTTTGTCGAAGTTTTCGATCAGGAGGAAGAATTGTGTGCTACAGCAACTGTCTTAACACTCGTTCAGAAAACTCCTCCATTCGCAGAGTTCAACAAAAAAGTACTTGCGTCTCAACTGGAGAAGCTGACAGAAAATCACAAGGCCGAATGGGGTGTGATGACACCTCAACACATGGTGGAACATATGGAAGAAGGACTGTATGCAGCTGTTGGCAAGATCAAGAGAACTATAGTAACCCCTGCTGAAAAGCTGGAAAAATACCAGGATTCTCTGTGGAACTACTACCCTATGCCACGCGACTACAACAATCCCGATTATGAAAGTGGTGTATTACAGGAACTGAAACATGCTTCACTAAAAGATGCTAAAAAAGCCCTGATCAATGCATATCAGGAATTTGAATCCTACTATAGAGCAAATCCAGAAGCGAAGCATGCAAACTCTGTTTTTGGAGATTTGGACAAAGAACACTGGGATTTACTCAACAGAAAGCATTTTCATCATCACTTTGAACAATTTGGATTGATAGGATAAGAAGACATGTCACAAGAAGCATACGTAAACATAGAGAAAGCGGATAATGGAATTGCAACCATTACTTTTTTCCATCCGGCGCACAATTCACTGCCCGGAGATATTTTAAAAAAACTTGCAGATACCATTACAACAGCAGGAAACGATGATGCTGTGGAGGTGATTATATTGAAAAGCGGTGGCGAAAGAACATTCTGCGCTGGCGCCAGCTTCACTGAGTTGATTACTATTGATGATTTTGATACAGGCAAAAAGTTTTTCATGGGGTTTGCCACCGTCATCAACGCTTGTAGAAAATGCCCAAAAATTATCCTGGGCAGAGTGCAGGGCAAAGCTGTAGGCGGTGGAGTAGGTGTAGCTTCTGCTGTTGATTACTGTTTTGCTACAAAATTTGCCTCAATCAAACTCAGTGAGTTGATGGTAGGTATAGGTCCATTTGTTGTAGGTCCTGCTGTGGAAAGAAAAGTCGGAACATCGGCATTTACTCAGTTGGCAATCGATGCATCTGAGTTTTACCCAGCCACCTGGGCTAAAGAGAAAGGACTTTTCTACGAAGTTTTCGAAGATGTAACGGCAATGGATGCCAGAATTCAGGCCTTAGCTGAAAAGCTGATCAATACAAACCCTGAGGCGAGGAAACTGATCAAACAGGCTACCTGGACAGGGACTGATCACTGGGATGAGTTACTTTCCGAAAGAGCTGGTATGAGTGGCCAACTGGTGTTATCAGACTATACCAAAAAAGAACTGGCAAAATACAAAGACAAGGTATGATATACGAATTCAAAGGTTTCACCCCCATTGTTCACCCATCCGCATTTGTACACCCTCTTGCGGCTGTGACTGGCAATGTAACCATTGGAAAGGACGTATACATAGGACCTGGAGCAGCAATAAGAGGCGATTGGGGAGGCATTGTGATAGAGGATGGCTGTAACGTACAGGAAAATTGTACGGTACACATGTTTCCGGGAATTACAGTCAGGCTGGAAAAGGGCGCTCACATTGGTCACGGTGCTGTGATTCATGGTGCTCATATCGGTGAAAATGTATTGGTGGGGATGAATTCAGTGATCATGGATGATGTGATTATCGAAAAAGAATGCATCGTTGGTGCGTTAAGTTTCGTGAAAGCAAAAGATCATATCAAAGCGAGAAGTCTGGTAGTGGGAAATCCTGCTAAAGTGATCAAAGAGGTCAGCGATGAAATGCTCGCATGGAAAACAAAGGGAACTGCCTTATATCAGAAGCTACCCCGAGAATGCCATGAAACGCTGAAAGAAACCGAAGCATTATCGAGTAAACCGGTATATCAGCCCAAACAGGAAACATTATACCAAACCTGGGAAGAGATTAAAAAAGAGGAATGAAGAATTATTCCGTCTACGATAAAGCTACAATGGATAAAGGAATCAAGTAGTAAATAAAGATTAGCGACTACTAACAACTGCTCAATTAAAGAAATAGAAGTAAAGAACAAACAACCCAAATATGATAGCTGAGAAGATAAACATCACTAAAAAAGTACTGAGAGAAGGTTTTGAACTCATGTGCACTGCCAAAACAATGGCGGAAGTATATGAAGAAAACTTCAAGCAGGCCTCCAAATATGTACATGCTACTTCCAGAGGGCACGAAGCTATTCAGCTAGCAGTATCCATGCAGTTGTTACCTCAGGATTTTGTATTCCCCTACTACAGAGATGATTCTATTTTGTTGGGAATCGGCATGACACCTTATGACCTGATGCTTCAACTTCATGCAAAAAAGGACGATCCTTTCTCAGGAGGAAGAACTTATTATTCACACCCCAGCTTAAATGATCCTGATAAGCCTAAAATCCCGCATCAGTCTTCTGCAACGGGTATGCAGGCCATTCCTTCTACTGGTGTGGCCATGGGTATTCAGTATAAAGAAAAAATAGGTATTGCAGAAGATTTCGGTAAAAACGCTCCCCTCGTTGTTTGTTCCCTGGGAGATGCATCTGTTACCGAAGGTGAGGTTGCTGAAGCATTCCAGATGGCGGCCTTAAAACAATTCCCGATCCTGTTTCTTGTTCAGGATAACGAATGGGACATCTCAGCAGACGCCAAAGAAACCAGAGCCCAGAATGCTTCAGACTATATCAAAGGATTTCACGGAATAGAATCGGTGAGTATTGACGGAACTGATTTCGTTGAAAGTTACAATACACTGAAATCAGTCATCAAAAAAATCAGGACTGAAAGACGTCCATTCCTGGTACATGCATCCGTACCACTCCTGAATCACCATACTTCCGGAGTAAGAATGGAATGGTACCGAGATGATCTGGAAGAAGACAGGCTGATGGATCCCTATCCGAAGCTCAGAGACCTTTTGCTGGAGCAGGGCTTTACAGAAAAAGAACTCACCAAAATTGAAAAAAGCATCGGACTGGAAGTAAGGGCCGACTATGAAAGAGCCTTTGACGCAGAAGACCCCTCCCCTTCCGACCTATTTACATTCGATTATGCACCAACTCCTGTAATGGAAGAAAAGGGAGAACGCGAGCCTGCTAACGGAACGGATACCGTTATGGTAGACTGTGCGCTACATGCTATCGAAGAATTGATGCGTGAACATCCTGAGTGTCTGCTCTACGGTCAGGATGTGGGGCATAGGCTCGGTGGTGTTTTCAGAGAAGCTGCTAACCTAGCTAAGAAATTTGGTAATGACCGGGTTTTTAACACACCTATTCAGGAAGCCTTCATCGTAGGTTCCACAGTGGGTATGTCAGCAACAGGCCTGAAACCTTTCGTGGAAGTACAATTTGCAGATTACATCTGGCCGGGATTGAACCAGTTGTTCACTGAAGTTAGCAGAT
Organism: Bacteroidota bacterium; assembly: GCA_038525605.1. Lineage (GTDB taxonomy): Bacteria > Bacteroidota > Bacteroidia > Cytophagales > Cyclobacteriaceae > JANSWY01. The sequence continues at coordinate 2,085 of JBCBHL010000006.1, read as the reverse complement.
CTTATTATCTATCTAATGGCAAATGGCCTGCCAGCATGGTTCTCCGAGTACCAATCGGTGCCTATGGTAGTGGCGGACCGTATCACAGCTCCAGTGTGGAATCTGTGGTAGCAAATATCAGAGGTGTTAAAATCGCTTATCCAAGTAATGGTGCAGATTTAAAGGGTTTGCTAAAAAGTGCCTATCATGATCCAAACCCGGTAGTGATTTTTGAACATAAAGGACTTTACTGGTCTAAAGTGCCAGGTACATTAGCTGCAAAAGTGAAAGAACCGGATGCTGACTACATAATCCCGTTTGGAAAAGGAAGATATGCGCTGACAACCACGGAAGAAGCTGTTGAAGATGGGGAGTCTATGACCGTCATCACCTACGGAATGGGCGTCCACTGGGCACTGAATGCTGCTAAAAACTTCCCGGGTAGGATAGAGATTGTAGACCTGAGAACTATCAACCCGATAGATGAAGATATGATTATGGAGTCTGTTCAAAGAAACAGCAGATGCCTGGTATTGACAGAGGAACCAGTCAACAGCACCTTTGCCAGGTCCCTTGCGGGATTAATTTCAGAGAAATGTTTCAAATTTCTGGATGCACCAGTCTTGACGCAGGGAGCGGAAGTAGTTCCGGCCATTCCGTTGAATAGCATCCTTGAACAAACTATGCTACCATCCGCGGAAAAAGTCTCTGCTAAGATGGAAGAAATACTTAACTTCTAAAGGATAATAATAAGACCTTAAAAATATTGAGTAAAGATTTTTTGACGTAGTACAAATGCTTTACTTAATACCCAAAAATGCCTACTACAATGATTAAAAGTGTACACCTTAACAGGGTACACTTTTTTTGATCAGTATTATTAAGAAATATCGTTTAGGAACAAAATACTCCTTATTCCTGACAGATAAGAACTTCGAAATCTCCTTGCACGTAAGTTTGACTATCTATTCTTGCATCAATAGATCCTACCACTTTTGTTTCATCGATAGCGGTAATTTCAATTGATCCTGAGTAAGACTTTAAATCTGTTGTAGTGCTGGTTGTGTTAAACCATACGCTGTTGTAATCATCATCTGCTTTGAACAACTCATGCTCACCAACCTCTCTGGGTGGATGAAAAGTGATATAATGATTATCTCTGAATGTGATCTGGCATTTACCATCATCTAAATCGAATGAGCTAAATAAGCTTATTCTAAAGACTTCCTTGGTTCTTCCACCAGGAAGTGTTAAGGTAGTTTTAGTTGCTCTTCCATCATTTGACTCAAACTTGTTACCCCATATAAACCCGTCAACAAAAGTGGAAGTTTTCTCTGGTTCGAATGGTCTTGCAGTTAATTGATCTTCCTCTTCAAAACAAGAAGAAAGTACGGATAAGAAAATAAGCAGGATAAGGCTAAATTTACTAGTCAATGTTTTCATAGATAAATAATTTATTGGAAAATAGTTTTCTAACTGATTACAAAAATCGTGCCTTACCACTCATTCTTTAGCAAGCTCATCCTGCAAAATCTCAAAGAAAAATGACGAACAAAAATGGTATATTTAATTGAAAATCTGGCTAACAAAATCCTTGAACAAACTATACTACCATCCGGGGGAAAGTCTCTGCTAAGATGGAAGAAATATTTAACTTCTACGGGAGAATAATAAGACCTTAAAAATATTGAGCAAAGACCATTTGACGTAGTACAAATGCTTTACTTAATACCCAAGATGCCTACTACAATGATTAAAAGTGTACTCCGTAACAGAGTGCACTTTTTTTGTTTGATTTAACAACTGTCACTCATGTTCCTGTAGTCACATTATCACTGATCACAGCTGACAGCAAGCTATTACCAATCGGAGAAACGAGTAGTTTACAATAACTAAAACTCCTGAAATTGAAGGTCATGATAAATATAATTTGGTTTAGGCTGTCTATTGAACCTGTCAACCCTTACGTTGATTGGAATAAGAATTTCATACTTCACTTTCTTTTTGCCGACCTTGTATACAGGGAATCTAAATTTGGACGTTGCAAGCTTTTCTTGCAGGAACACATCCAGCTTTTCACTAAGAGAAGAACTCAGTTCGTTCAAG